>JAZNLK010000199.1:0-7873 GCA_045579055.1 Clostridia bacterium | reverse complement strand
TGTTGTTACCGCCCTTTATGGTGATGTTAACACCATCATTCTGTCTGATGATAACGTTTTCGTCAATTGTTGCACCGTCACAAAGATTTATAACGTAGTCGCCTGCTGTTGTTCCGATTGCAGCAAGTGCATCTGCGAGTGTTTTGTAATATACATCACCGATTTTTGCATTCTTTGACTTGGAAGCACCGTCAACAATAATTGTTGCATCTGCATCTTCAGCACCACCCCAAATTAAATCAGCAATGCTTGAACCGTCATTTGTTTCGCAGTCTATGAATTCAACAATGTTATCTTCGTCATAACCTGTGAAGATGTATGGAACGTCATTAAAATCACAGTCATTGAATGTTGCACCTTCAACAGTACCCCAAAGATTTACATAATCATCGTTAAACTCTGTACCTGTTGCGCTGAAAGAATTTAAAGTTGCACCCAAAGCAACTCTACCTGTAATGGAACTGTTAACAAGAACAATATCGAGACCTGCTGCATCATCAAAGTGAATAGCCCAGTTGGTTGCGTTTAAATTACAGCCGTTGAATTCAATTGTATTGTTTCCGGCACTCGCATAGCAATAACGGAAAGTATCATCTGCTGCTGTAAAACTACAATCCTTAATCAAGCCGCTACCACCAAGGTTATTGTAACTGTCATCATAAACAAAGTCAATACCTTCAATGTGATAATTTGCACCTTTGAATTCAGGTGTTGCTGTGAAAGTAACATCGCCCTCAGCCTTAACTGTAACGTTTGACTTTCCAACCTTCAAAGCATTGTCGTAAGTACCTGCAAAAACCGTAACTTCTGAATTGTCAACAATTGCAGCAATTGCAGCAGCCATATCTGTAAAGTATTCACCGTCCACCTCTGCAACTATTGCTACAATTTTGCCGTTCTCGTCAACAATGCAGCCATCTGAAATATTTTCTTCGGGCAGTTCAAGAACGGTATCGTTTGCTGCATCCCAAAAAGTACCGCCCGAAACCTGAACATCGTCATTCATTGTAGGATTACCTGTATTCCAACTGGGAACTTTGTATGCTCTTGTCCATGTACCGCCCTTGATTTCAACATCACCGTATGCAAGATACCAGAGATTATTTTCTTCATTAGGTCTGCCAAGAGTAAATGAGCCACCGTTTACAACGACTTTGTCTTCTGCATAAATCAAACCGTTTATATCACCATAAACCGTGGCATTGTTAATTGTTACTAAACCGCTGATATTGTTAATTGCATATGCATATGCCTCAGTACTTATATACTGATTTGATACATTGGTAAAGTAACCGCCATTGATTGTAACATTACCATAATTTTTAAGCGCATTACCGCGATTTATTGCATTGCGGTCTGTTGTATCATTGTTGGAATCACCAAACCAACCGCCTTCAATTATCATCGTGCCATTGTTCACAACAGCCGCACGACCCTGCTTTGAAACATCTGTTGTATAAACTTTGCCTGTCCCTACGCTATCTTGAATAGTAAGATTACCATTATTAACAATAGCACCTGTTTCACCAATAATGTTATATCCGTTGAGGTCAAGAACCACAGTTGCATCTTCAGGAATTACAACGCCCGCTGATGTAACCACATCTTCTACAAGTGTAATAAGCCCATCAACCGCCTCCGGCAATTCTGTCGCTTCCGCAAATACAACTGTGCCCATTGTGCTGAGAATCATTGCAAGGCTCAACACGATTGAAAGAAATTTTTTCATCTTTCTGTCTCCTTTTATAATGTAAATTTTTATATATGTTAACACCCTTTCGGGTGGGATTTCCTCAAACAGCCGATTTTGTCATGCTGAGCGTAGTCGAAGGATCTTTTTTCATATGCTTCGACTTCGCTCACCATAGCACACCTTGCCTCCCTCATTGAGGGAGGTGACTTTTGCCTTCGGCAAAAGTCGGAGGGAGTTTAAGCCGGAATAAAGATTCTCCACTGCGTTCAGAATGACAAGAGAAAACACACAGAATATCTCTCCCTCAGCTGTTTCCAAAAATCCTAGTCCATAAGTGCAAGAAGTCTCGCACACATAACCGCAACTTCTGCACGAGTTGCATTTCCAAGAGGATTCACATTGCCGTCTGAACCCTTAATGATACCTGCACTCACCATTGAAGCCATTGCAGTTTGTGCATAATCCGAAATCATGCCCTTGTCGCCAAATTCATCAAGAGCCGACAAATCATCAGTTTCTTCAATATAGCCCTTTGTAAGGAAGGCACGATATGCAAGAGTAATCAAATCCTGTCTTGTAATTGTATTTTCGGGCATAAAGGTCTCACCACTACCCTGGGCAATACCCGCCGCCTTTGCACTGCCGATTGCGTTGTAGTAATACTTTGAAGCAGGAACATCCGCAAAGTTTTCGGTGAAAGCATCGTTGATTCCCATCATTCTTGTGAGAATAAGAATAAAGTCGCCACGCTTGATATTGCTTGCAGGAGCATATTCCGTCTCACTTATACCACTGATTATACCTTTATTCTTCAATGTATAGATAGAATCTTTTGCCCAAGCATAATTTCCAAGGTCAGTAAAGGGTTCGTTTGTGGCAGGAGGTGTTGCTGTGTCGCCACCGCCGAAGCTTCCACTTCCGTTTCCGCCGCCGCCGAAGCTTCCGCCTCCGCCGCCTCCGCCGGTGCCACCACCGCCGCCTCCGCCGCCGCCACCGTTGCCGCCTTCAGCTGCATCGGTTGTTGCCTTGGCAGTAGCAGAAAATTCACCAGTGCCTATTTCATTTTTTGCCGCAATCTGTACATAATAGGTTGTGCCGTCAGAAAGACTTGAAATCGTCTTGCTTGTACTGCTTGCGTTAACTTCTTCTTTTTTATTGAGGTCAGAGCTTTTTGTTCCGTATTTGATGATGTAGCCTGTTATAGCCGAGCCGCCATCATCGGGAGCTTTCCAACTAATCGTAATTTTTCCGCCGCCGCCTTTTACGGTAGGAGCAGACATTTTTGCAGGAGCTGTTGTTGCAGGTTCTTCAATTTCTTCAAAAATGTCATCGTAGTTGTCAACCTTGCCGTCACGGTTGAAGTCAGCATATTTATTGTAGCTGCCGTTTTTGATTTCTTCAAAAGCAGCTTTATCCTCTGAATCAACCTTGCCGTCCACATTCACGTCACCGGGAACGAAATCAGCATTAGTTAATTCAAGAGGCTGTTCAAATGTTACACCTGTCTTCTTATACGTAACATATCCTTCACCTCTAAGCTCAACAGTATATGTGGCACCGCTAACAACTGTGTTCTTCACAAGAAATACCGGAACAGAGGTTGTTCCGTCATCGTAATAATGACCGCCCTTTGTTGTTAATACTGTATTTAATCTAGTGTTGATTGTTGAACCGGTGCTCTCGTTGGTGACTGTAAGAGTGATATCGCTGTCGGCATATCCTTCGCCATCTTTGCCTGCAACCTGAAAATCATCAATTTTGTCCATTGTGAGTTTAACGATAGCTTCTACACCCTCGTTGTTGTTGCTGCTTGCTGTTGCAGTAACAGAAGCCGTTGCACCATCTGCCGGTTTTATCTCAACGTTGTCACTAATCACATAACTACCTGCTGCACTATCAGTATTCATGCTAACCTCAACACTGTCGCCCGCATTACCAACAAAGGTCAGTATAAATAAATCTGTTAAATCATCGGTAAAGGTCATACTTTCGGTTGCAACAATACTAAAGCTAAGCTTCTTGCTATTGTTTGCCTCCGCCGCATTTGGTGGAATAAAAACACACTCCGGCGGATTATTTTCGCCTTGCAGGAAGTCAATTGATTTATATTTGAGGTCGCCACTGAATTTGAGAGCGGTCTGTGCTGCGGTTACGCTGCCTCCGGCACCCTTAACACTGACTTTAACCTTTGCTTCGCCAAGAAGCGTTGTCTGGTCGTCCTGCGTAACATCCGTCAATATAATTTCTATATTTTCCGCTGCCGCTGAAACAGAAATTGCTGTTTGCGTCCCGAATACGAGCATAAATGCCAGTACCACTGAGCCGACTTTCCTTAGCCAATTGAATTTCATTTTGATTTCCTCCGTTTTTCTATAATGATTTATGTGAATAAAACTGCACCGGATTAGTGAGCGGTTATCTTCTTTCGTCTTTACAAATGTCATCATTGCCTCTGCCGGTTACATGGGATTTTCTTTGAAATCCTCACCACGCAAACAGCAGAGAAGCTTTTTCTTTGCGACTTTGTTTTCACTTTCAGGAGGTGCGTCCATAAAGAGATTTAACAGTTCGTTCCATTCTTCAATGGAAGCAAGCCCGCTCGGAACACATTTTTCAAGAGAATCTGCGAGATTTTGCTTTCTTTCTGATGATAAATTCTTTAGTTGTTCTGCATTTTCGCACTCGGTTACAATAAGCACCGCACTAAGTAGCTCCATAGATTCTCCTTTCACTGCTCAACGTAAATCGTTTCCATTATCCTCTTGTAAAGATTTTCGAGCAACATTTGTGTTTTTTCGCCATCATCCCAAATAGCATAGTCAATTACAGATGCAATAATTGTATAGATAAAATACTCAGTTTGTTCGTGAGTGCATCCGAAAATACCCATAAGCTCCTCGGCAAATTTCTCATAAAGCAACCTGAAATCTTTGGACTTTTCTCTCATACGTTCTCCGAACACGGGACTGGTAGTAATCTGAACCGCAAGACGCAACTCATACTTATACTTTTCAACCTCGTCCAGAAGAGTGTCGAAATATTTTCTCACATCATTCGTGTGAGCGAGAGTAAACAAGAAAAGCTCGTCAACAACCTTAGACAAGCCATACTTGCCGGCACTGATCCAAATATCATCTTTATTTTCAAACCAGTAGTAAAGGCTGCTTTGTGCAAGTTTTGCCTCTCTGCACAAATCCCCTATAGAAGCATTGGCAAGCCCCACCTTCAAGAGATAGTCCCATGTGGTAGTGATTATTGCTTTTCGTTTGTCGGACATTTCACAACTGTCCATACCTGTTCAACCCTTTCCTAAGAGATTCATCGCCACTTTTCTCCACAATGTAATGTTCATTACAATTAATGACAAAAAAAACCGACTGTAACATAATCGAAATCATGTGGGATGATATATTTCTTCACATCATTAGCCAAATAATTTTATCACAAAAATGCGTGTTTGTCAATGTTTTCGCCCATATTTCCAAAAATCGTCACTTTGCCAAAAAACAGAGCAAATTAGTGGCGATTTAGTTAAATTATAACAAATGAAGCCCCTTAGCATTTTTATTCCGGTTTTAAACACGGTAGACGAATTATAACACATAAGTGTTCATTTGTCAACATATGTATTCATTATTTTTTTTAAAATGACATATACTATTCTTGAGGTGAGAATATGTATATACCCACATTAGATTCTGTTAAAGTAGGGAAGACTGTTGCTTTTTTTAGGATGCAAAAAAGCATTTCTCAGGAAGTACTAAGCGGATTAGCCGACATAGGCAGAAGTCATTTAAGTGCCATAGAAAGAGGAGAACGCAAGCCTACTTTAGAAACCTTATATAGAATTTGTAACGCTCTTGACATTAAAATGAGCACTTTCGTTTTAAAATTAGAGGAAATATTATAACAAGCAAAGAAATTTTGATTTTTCCGCCAACAAATAAATCCGTCCCCACAGTAACGGGGCAGTTGGGTCCGAATTCCTTTGCTTTCATAAATTTGAAGTCTACAGGAATTTCAAAAGGATTTTCTTATTCGCTGTCCTGATAAATTCTTCATCAACTTTCTTCACTCATTTTTTGTCCCTTCTTTTTGGGTTTTACAAGTTCTCCTGTCATTGCTCCGCCGATTATAAATACAGCACCGACAATCTGAAGTAAAGTCATATCTTCTCCAAGCAAAATTGCTGCAAACACTACCGCAGACAGAGCTTCAAGATAGCCGCAAACCGCAACTGTCTGCACAGGCAATTTGGATAAAGGCGAAAAATACAAGTAACATCCAATTCCTGTATTTACAACACCTAAAATCAAAATCCAAATCCACGCATCAGTCGGGATTGTTATATGTAAGCCTTGCTTGAAGCTCAAGAATATTGCAACTGTAATAAAGCTGACTATTAGCTGAATTACCGAGTTTTCCATACCGACAATTTTCTTAGATTTTTTATTCAGCGTTACCATAAAGAAATATGTAACTGCTGACATCCCTCCGCAGAACAACCCCCAGACATTTGTGTCATTATCTGTTATATTTCCGTTTACAAGAAAAATGCCGACAATCACCGTCAAAAACCCGATTATTTTTGGTGCAGTTAATTTTTCCTTAAACAGAATGGGAGAGAAAATCATTACAATAACCGGACCGCAATAATAAAGCAAGGAGGCAAGGCTGACACCAATCTGCTGGTATGCCTCATATAAAAACATCCAGCTCGTTCCCATTGCGATGCCCGAAAGAATTACAAAAGCAAAGTCCTTTTTGTTTTCTCTGATATGAAGCTTCCCTTTTCCAAGCATAAATAAGATAATCAAAAAAATACTGCCTATGAGTGTTCTCATAAAAACTATCTCATAACTGCTCATTTCTATATGACTTGCAACTATGCCGTTCAGTCCAAACAACAAAAGTGCTGATATATATTTTATAAATGCTATTTTGTTCATTTTGAATACACCTGTAACTTATCTTATGTTAAATACAGTATTTTCTCAAATCAATTCTGCCGTCAGGTTCAAAAACAATCCCTTCTGATTCAAGCAACTGTCTTTGAACACCTTCGCCGCCAAAGGCAAAACCGGGGGCAACCCTGCCATCACGGTTCACAACTCTGTGGCAGGGAATAATCCCCGGATATGGGTTCATATGCAAAGCATATCCCACAACCCTTGCCCATCGTGGATTGCCTGCAAGTGCTGCAACCATTCCGTAGGTTGCAACCCTGCCTTCGGGAATGCTTTTCACGACCTCATATATCTTTTCAAATGTGTTCATAGGTTTCACCTGACAAAAGATTTAATTATGTCCGTGACAGTTTCCGCCGCAACCGTGTTCACCGCAGGTGTGACCATCGCCGTGCTCATGGTCATGATGGTCGCACTTTGCATCAGGGTCGTATGCAAGGGCATCGTTAAGATAAGCTTCAACCGCTTTGTCTGCGTCCCCCTGAACTCCGCCGAACAATTTAATTCCTGCTTCCGCCAGTGCCATCTGTGCTCCTCCGCCAATACCACCGCAAATAAGCACATCAACACCAAGTGCTGAAAGCATACCTGCAAGTGCCCCGTGACCGCTACCGTTTGTGTCAATCACCTGAGCCGAAACAACCTTACCACCCTCAGCCTCGTATACCTTAAACTGCTCTGTGTGTCCAAAGTGTCCGAATATTTCTCCGTTTTCATAAGTTACTGCAATTTTCATAGTGTTTTGTCTCCTTTTTTTTATTTTTTCGGCTGATAAAGCCCAACAGTTTCTCTGTTTCTGTACTCATGCTTTTCATAATATCCAATAAGCGAGCCGTCATCGTCACGGAGTGCAACCATATACACATCCTTATTTTCCTCATCATTGCGATAGGTATACATGATGTTATTATCTTTACTATCCTTGAACCAACCCACCACCTTTTCTATCATTTCATTGGCTTTCGGCGGATGACAGTCTTTAATGCTATTGCCCGTCAAATTCTTGTGATACCGAGTAATCGCAGATGGATTCATATATACAATGATATCATCTATATCGCAAACAACCACTGGGGCTGTATCCTGGTCTAATACGCTTTTTAATAATTTATTTAACATTCTATTTCTCCATTCCGCAGTCATATGCATTTTTTGATACAACCTCATCATAGTACATCGTGCCATAAAGTCTGTATCCGCCTGCAAAATTGTA
>JAZNLK010000198.1:0-3469 GCA_045579055.1 Clostridia bacterium | reverse complement strand
GCTTTTTTTAAGAAGCACACCGATATGACACCTATGCAGTTTAAAAATAAGAATAAATTTGATTAAATACAACTGAAGCCCATTGATATCAAGGGGCTTCAGTTGTATGAACCTTTCGGTCTTTTGTTGCCTATAAGCTTTGCAATTGATATAATTACGGAAAACTAAAATTTTGACAAACTGGCAATCAACGGTGGTTCGAAAAGGGGTGTATTCATACGAATAAAGTCTTTTTTTACAACAAATTAGGGTTTGCTTAACATTTTTTAAAAACCGCAAAGGCTTGATGATGAATAAAAAAACTAAACTTGTACATTTGTTCATTATCTTGCCTTTTTTTGTTGTAATATATAGTTTTTCGGAGATACACCGTAATGCCGCTTGAACATTTTTGAAAAATTATAAATATCGCTGTATCCAACGGAATTGGCTATTATGGATATGCTCGTTGAATTGTGTGCCAGCATAAGTGTGGCAACATTCATTCTGTAATTCAGCAGATATTGCTTTGGTGAAATGCCCATTTTTTCTTTGAAAAGGGTTGTAAAATATATTCGGCTGATATTTAAAAATTTGGCAATTTGATCAACCGTAATGTCATTCATATATTCTGAGTGAATATAGTCCAACGCCTTTTCCACGTAGTTGGGTTGCGGGGTGGATTTGCTGATAAGCAAATAGAACAAGTCCCAAAGCCTTGCACTAAGAAATGCATTTATACCTGTGTCCATTACTTCGCATGCTTTCATTGCGTTGAAAATATTGAGAGCTTCCGGACAACAAATAACATCATCCAGGTCTATTGGCGGCTTGTCGGGGGTAGTAAATCCAACCCAGATGTAACTCCAGGGATTATCCGCATCCGCTTCATAATACGCTTCAACAAAGGAAGGAATGACGAACATTTCGCCCGGAGAAACGTGATATTCTCTGTCTTCAATTCTGAAAAAACCAAATCCTGATACAACAAAATGAATAAGCCAATGTGTACGCATTGCAGGCCCGTATGAATGGGATTTCTTGCAGTTGTCATAGCCGAAACGCACTGGATTCAATGTGTTTAGATTCTCGTCCGGTATAATGATGTTTTTTGCCATAAGAAAACAACAGTCCTTTTTTATATTACAAAATGATAAATTATAAATACATTATAACATTGTGTTACCTGTGTTGTCAATATATAATAAAAACAGAATATTATAAAATGCCAAAGGAGTGTTTCTTATGTCAAGAGTCAAAATCCTGATGCTTGTGTTTCTGATGATGCTTGGTATGCTGCCGACAGCAGTTCTTGCGGATGCTGTGGATACCGGTATACAGATGGAGTTTTATGTCAGTCCCAACGGGAGCGACCTGAACTCCGGATCCCAGTCAGCACCTTTTTTAACCGTTGAGCGTGCAGCTCAGGAAGTTCAGAAATACAATAAAAATATGATCGGTGATATTATAGTGAATATTGCTCCCGGCAGATATGAACTTGATGACAGAATTAGATTGCGTGCCGAGGATTCGGGAAGCAACGGCTATGACATTATTTATCGTGGCGATAGAAATAATATGCCCGTGATTTCGGGTGGACGTGTTGTTACAGGCTGGCATAAGGGTGAGGATGGCATATGGCACGCAAAGGCAGAGCATCTGAAATTTGCAAGAGATTTGTATGTCAATGATGCAATGGGCGTTCGTGCACAGACCCAGAACAAGATTTCCGGAATTAGGAACTATAAGAATGCTGATGGTGTATGGCGGGGCTTTTATGTGAGCAAGTCACAGCTGGGATTTTTGGAAAATCCCGAGGATGTTCAGCTTCACTGGGCGGTTACATGGAAGTCACAGTACGGAAATGTGCAGGATATAATACCCGACCCCGAAAATGCGGATAATGTTATAGTGATTATGGAAGAAGGTTTTTGGGAAAAGAATGTAAGTTCTTCGGGGGAAAGCTCGCATGGCACTGCAGACTTTGGTTATGCAATTGAGTTTGAGGTACATAATGCCTATGAGCTTCTTGATGAGCCGGGAGAATTTTATTTTAACAAAAAGACAAAAATTCTTTCGTATATGCCTCGTGACGGTGAAGATATGACCACGGCTCAGGTAATTTGTCCTCAGGAGGATCAGCTTATGCTGGTTTCGGGTGTGGACTATGACAACCGTATACATAACGTGAGATTTGAGGATATTTGCTTTGCTCATTCAAGCTTCAGTGCTATGGAGCACGGATATGTTGGCGGTCAGGGCGAGGTTATGTACAGTATGGGAGGAGGCTCTGAGGGCAGGTCAATCAAAGGTGGCGTTGAAGTTAAGTGGGCTGATGAAGTGGACTTTTATTCTTGTCGTTTTTTTGGTGAAACATCAACAGCACTTTGCTTGCCCGAAGGTGTTCACAACTGTGAGATTATCGGAAATGTGTTCACAGACCTAGGTTCATCGGCAATAACCGTGGGTAATGCAATGCAGATGGATTTCGTAGAGCCTGCGGCAACAGATGGTCCCACAAATATTATGTGGCGAAAGGGTTATACTGCATCCAATATGTACGGTGAGCCTTTGGGAATATCCTGGAGAGCGTTGAGTAACTATGGTTCATACGTGGACACATCCGATTCTGCCACGGCTCAGCAGTCTTTGACTCCCGGACGGGGCTGGCGCAGTACAAAAAACGTTCTTGATAAGGGAATTTATCCGTGGATTAAGATAGATTTGGATAGTGAATACTCAATTGACAGCATCAGGCTTTCTTTTGAAAACGGACAGTTAACGGGAAAGGTAAGCGATACGGAACGCAGTAACTTTGAGGTGCTTGCATCAAATGACAAGGATTTTGAGGAATATGAAGTTCTTGGCACAGTGACCAATCCTGCAAATATAATTACCACAATTAACGGAACAGACAACAAATACCGCTTTGTTATGCTCAGAAAAACAAAGCTTGAACCCTTTGCTCTCACGGGTATTTGGATTTACAGCTATGATATTGGACCTTCGGGACAGCGTGGAGCACCCACCAACATCACCATTGCCAATAACTATATTCAGCGTCCGGCAATGATAAATACTCAGGGCTTGGGAATCCTTGCTTATTACACAAAGAACATGGTGATTGAGCATAACGAAATTTATGATGCACCATATTCGGGAATTTCCTTTGGCTGGAACTGGAACAACCCTCAGACCACCGGCGGAGACAACAAGATAAATTACAACCGTATTCACAACGTGATGCGATATACCAATGACGGCGGCGGAATATATCATCTGGGCAACGGCCCCGGCGATGAGCTGATTGGAAACTACATAAGTCGTCTTGACGGAAATCAGGGCTTTGCTATGTATATGGATGAGGGATCAACAGAGACTACATGGAAGGACAATGTGGTGCTTGAAAGTTCAACAACTGCTCATTTTGCAACATATTCATATAACTGTACCATTGACGGAGTATGGTCGGATGTGGGAGTGTTTGACA
>JAZNLK010000197.1:0-9444 GCA_045579055.1 Clostridia bacterium | reverse complement strand
AGCTTCTGGGCCATGTGGGAGTATATTTGATGAAGGGTCTCGCAAAGGGAATGCCGCTTTCATTAGCATAGCCGATTGCGTGTGGCGTTCCTGAATCCGGAACACCGCTGACATAGTCTATATCGGTCGCCTTGCCGTTTTCCTTATCGGTCTGAGCCATAATAGCACCGTTACGATATCTCATGGTCTCCACGTTCTTGCCTTCATAAACCGAGTTGGGATATCCGTAATAACTCCAGAGAAAGGCACAGATTTTCATTTCCTTGCCGGGAGCTACAATCTGATTTATTCCGTCAAGAGTAATTTCAACCGCTTCGCCGGGGCCAAGCTCCATTTCGTCATCATAACCAAGCTTTTTATAAGCAAAATCCTCAAAGGACACGGCATAACCGTCTTCGTTCTTGCCGATAAGTACCGGGAGTCTGCCCACCTTGTCACGTGCGGCAATGAGCTTGCCGTCATTGGTAAGAATAAGGATTGAAACCGTACCCTCAACCACATTGTGAACATATTCGATACCTTCGGCAAAGGTACTTTTTTCGTTTATAAGTGCCGCCACAAGGTCTGTTGAATTCACCTTTCCACCGGTCATAACACCAAAATGTCCACCTTTGTCCAGATGCTTTTCAATAAGCTCCTCAGCATTATTGATTCTGCCGATTGTGGCAATAGCATAGGTTCCGATTTCGGAACGTATCAAAAGGGGCTGTGGGTCAGAATCGCTGATAACTCCGATTGCCGACTTTCCCTTCATTTCGTTGAATACATTATCAAATTTGGTTCTGAAAGGAGTGTTTTCAATATTATGAATATCTCTCTGTAAACCGATTTCGCTGTCATACGCCGCAATACCGCCACGACGTGTTCCGAGATGCGAATGATAGTCAGCACCAAAAAAAACATCTGCCACCGCATCGTGCCTGCTGATGCAACCAAAAAAACCGCCCATATACTTCCTCCACTTTCAATATTAGTCAATTATTTGTTGTATTTTTCTTCAATAGCCTTGTTCTTTTTGAGAACAGTTTCTGCTGCGTCTTTCCGCTGTGCATCAAGCTTTGCCGCAAGTTCGGCATCCTCAACCGCAATAATTTGAGCCGCCAAAATTGCCGCATTCTTTGCTCCGTTGATTGCAACGGTTGCCACAGGGATTCCGGGAGGCATCTGAACGGTTGAAAGGAGAGCATCCATACCGTCAAGGTTTGATGACTTCACAGGGATTCCGATAACAGGAAGTGTTGTGTTTGCCGCAATCGCACCTGCCAGATGTGCCGCCATTCCTGCCGCTCCGATAATTGCACCAAAGCCGTTTGCTCTGGCATTGGCAGAGAATTCCTTTGCCTCAAGTGGTGTTCTGTGAGCCGAGAACACGTGAACCTCGTAAGGAACACCAAGCTCGTCAAGAGCTGCCATCGCTTTTTCAACAACGGGAAGGTCACTGTCAGAGCCCATAATAATTCCAACTTTTTTCATTCTTATATCATCCTTTCGTAATACAAAATCAAGTTAATCCGCACCGCATTTTCACGAACCCGATTATTTTCGTCCAAAAAAACACAAGGCAATCCTGCAAAAACACAGGACTGCCCAGACGGTCGACATAATTCAAACTTTTTGCTTCCACGTGGTTCATACCCACTAACTCCGTCAGTCACAAAAAGCCATTTTCTACGATACCGGCAGTCATCTGCCACTACCTTCTAATTTTAGCATAAACACTCGTCTATGTCAAGAAAATTCGACACTCCATTTTGCACAGAATGATAGAAATTTAACACTCATATTTGGCAGATATTTTCAAGAACAAAACTTGTAATATCCTCCGCTATTTCCTCAATATTTCTCTCACCGTTAATAATTTTCACATTCTCACAATCCTTCATTCTGTCGAATGCCGCAAAGTATGAATCACGAATTTTCGTAAGTTTTTCTTCGGTTTCATAAATCTCCACGGTGTCACGGTTTGTGAGAATTCTTTCCATGGCAACCTGAGGTGAAATATCAATAAAAATCGTCACGTCCGGTCTCAATGTTTCGGCACAAAGCTTGTTTGCTTCAAAAACCCACTCTGATGGCACTTCAGTGCTCTGATATGCATAAGACGAGAAGTAATATCTGTCGCAAATCACGGTTTCCCCATTTTCAAGGCTCTTCAGAACACCGTCCTTTTCATTTGTCAGGTGGTCAAGACGGTCAGCCACAAAAAGTGCCGCCGTAACCTTTGGGTCAGCCTTGATTTTCCCGGAAAGAATGTCGTGAAGAGTTCCGCCCACCAGTCCAAAGGTGGGTTCAAGTGTAAGTCTTGTCCTTATCCCCTTTTCCTCAAGTTTTTCACTGAGAAGCTTCATCTGAGTGCTTTTTCCGCTTCCGTCTATGCCTTCAAATACAATAAATTTTCCTCTGTTATTCATTGTTCATTGCCCTTTCAAATTTGCTGATTTTATTTTACTTTATCACGAGGTATAAGTCAAGATATTTTATTTTTTTAATAGGGACAAATCACCAATTTTCAATATTTCCGTATAATACATTAAGACCAAAAACAAAAGGCGTTGAGGGAACATAAAGATTAATTTCAAGTGCGAAATTTTTCAAAAATTTTTCGGGAGGTGTAACTTTATGTGTTTCGGAGGTT
Source organism: Clostridia bacterium (assembly GCA_045579055.1). Lineage (GTDB taxonomy): Bacteria > Bacillota > Clostridia > Monoglobales > Monoglobaceae > SIG440. Next base: position 6,809 of record JAZNLK010000197.1, on the reverse strand, counting down.
CAAATAATTCATGTCTGTGGATTATACTGATTCTCATCCTGGTTTGCTGCTGCGGATGCGGCAACGACAACAACGGTTGCGGTAATACTCTGAGCCGCGGCAACGACTGCTGCTGCGACTAATCCATTGGTTGTCGCCTGACCATCGTAGGAAAGGAGGTGCAATGTATGTGCTTCGGTAATGATAACGGTTGTCTCTGGATCATCTTGATTCTTATCCTTGTATGCTGCTGTGGTAACGGTAACAGCAACTACAACAACAACGGCTGCGGTTGCGGCTGCTAAGCCTAAAACAAAGCAACAGTGCGGTTCCCTTATGAGAACCGCACTGTTTTTCTTTTTTTTATTCATTTAGGCGAATTTATTCACCTAAAATATCAATCTTGCGTTATCCATTTTTGGCTGTTTTCAATGTTGAAATTAATATTCGCTTAATTTCCAAACAATCCTTAATGAGACTTTCCCCTTCTGCTACCTCTATAAACTCGGACAAAACAAGTAATCTTAACCAATACTCTGTTTCTGCTGTTTCTTTTAAAGAAATTTGCAACTTTGCAATAAAATCAGCCTTGCTTATGCCATAAACAGCTTCATTGGCATTGGCACCAATCGAAGTGGCGCTACGAATAATTTGCTTCGAAATGACATTTTCTCGTTTTTTCTCCACCAAATACTTTTGTAATTTTACAATTTTCACAGCAAATTGCAAGGCTTTATCCAACAAAACATTCTCTCTCATTACCAAGCACCTCTAAAGAATAAATAATAAAGAACATATAATAAAGAATAATACTAAAAGCGACTCAATGCATTCATTTTATTATTTCTTCTTTTTTCTCTTTTCTTTATTCATTTAGGCGAATTTATTCGCCGCTTTTAGCCCCAAATACTAAGCCAAAAAGGAATACTAACCAAAGATGCAACAACAGAAATAAGTGCAAAGCCTGCACCAAGCCGGCAATCCTTGCCTACCAATTTGGGGAACACAATGGTATTAAGTCCGCAGGGCATAGCAAAAATCATCAACGAATATCTGACAATTTCCGATGTTGAAAGCGGCGAAAACCCAAACAAAGGAAGAATCCCGAAAAATGCTCCGCCAACCAGTCCCGGAATAACAAAAAGTCTGATTGCAACCGTTATGTAAATGCGAAAATCCGCTATAATGGACAACAATCTCTGTTCTGCAATAACAACCCCCATAAGAAGCATAGAAACCGGGCCCGCACACTTGCTGGCATCATTAAGCACCGTCTGTGCAACAGTTGGAACCTCAAATCCGCAATACCCCCAAACGCAACCGATTAGAGTTGCCACAAACATCGGGTTAAAAATCTTCTTGAAGGAAAGCCCCCCTGTGCCCGTAAGCATACGATACCCTTCGGTGTTTGTGTAGATTGAAATAGGAAGCCCCAGCATCATCACGTTTGTCAGTGCTTCAGGCCCGTATACAGGAACAAGAATTGCCTCCGCAAGAACATAGCCCATATACCCAAAATTGGGAACTGTCATGGTATACTGAAAGACATTTCTTTCATACTTATCCTTGCTGAACAACTTTGCAAGTTGCTTTGCCAGCACCACAATGATTACAAGAACCGCAATTGAGATAATCCAGTAAACATATTTTGTGCTGATATATTCCGGAGTAAAATCTCTTGAAAAGTTATTAAAAAATTTCGCAGGCATAAAAACATAAACCCCAAGCACCGACAGGATTTTGGAATGTGACTTGTTGATTATGTTTGCTTTCGCCAGAACATAGCCGATTATTGCAAAAATCAGCAATGCCGAAACCTGATTCAAAACTATCCCTTTTGCCATAAAAACACTTCTTTCTTCTCTGTTCTTTTTTCTTTATTCTTTAAAAAAATCACTTTACCCTTCTGATATGCCTGAAAGTCTCTTTTTCGCCCTTTTCGGCCAGCATAACAAGCCAGCTTTCAAGCAAATCCGAGGTTTCGGGGTGGATAACCCTTCTCCCCTTTGCCCCCATAAAATACTTCAAAGGATGCTGGTCAGAATAATTTTTGCCCTGATAAATCTTGCTTGCGGCAACACGGTCACAGAACATTTCCTTGACGAACTTCACAGGCATTTTAACAGGCGAAATTACCTTTGTTTCAGGATTGTAGTCTGTCCAGTATTCAAAATGATGACGATTTCTGCCCTTGTGATGCATCCATGCACGGGAATAGCCAAATTCCGCACGTTCTGCCTCGTTGGGGCTGCGAGTTCCCAAAAAGAATTTCACACCGGGAACAAACTCTGTAGGCGAGAATTTAGACATATCATGCATAAAGCCACGCCAAGGAAGTCCAACCTTGCAGCAATGTACAAAAACCTTCCACTTGTGACGTACCACCGTTGACAAATGACCGAAAAACTTTCTCATTTTCTTCGCTCCAATTTATAATTTTACATAACCTATATATAGTATCATAAATCACCCGAAAAAGCAAATAAATTTTGTATACCTTAGGCAAACCGCAAAATTTGAAGCTTTGCATAGCAAAGCTTCCTCATTTATTCAATATTCTTTATTCTTTCTTCTTTAAAAGAAAAAGAGGCCGCCGAAACAGCCTCTAAAAAGCTTTAATGATATTTAATTTTTACAGAAAGCTTGAAATGTCAAGCACATTGCCAAGGAGGGGAGTTCCTGTTGATGTTTCCCAAACGTAAACTCTCACGTCTTTTGTCTTGTCAACATTGAGTTCAACGCCTTCAACAGCACCTGCCGAAGGTGTAGCTGTTTCCAGTGCCACATCAACAGCTCTGCCTTCGCCGTCATAAGATACCATCATTACATTATATGTATCTGTTGTGAGAGACTTTGCAGAATTGCTGAAAGCTATCGTTGCCGATGCAGTTGTTTCTGTTGCTGCAACATTTGTTACCTTGATTGCTTCATCACGGGTGAATCTGAGGTTGTCAAGATAGAAAACAGCCGCCTCATTCTTTTCGCTTGAAGTATCGCTGTCGTTGGGATTGATGTTCTTTCCGTTAGCAGTAACTCTTGCGCGGTTAGTCGGTGCTGATGAAATCTGAATTACAACACGACCTGTACCGCTACTGGGGTTAGTCAAAATATACGCCTTACCGATTTCCCATTCTCCATTATTTGTAATATCCTTTTTCATAATAATGGGACCCATATAGATTGTAGTTCCTGCAGCATTAGGAATGGGAAGATTCGAAATTTTATAACGATACCAAACTCCCTCTGTAAGCTCTGCTGAAGGAATCATCAGGTTAATCGGACTGCCGTTTACATCATAGAGATTGAGTCCGATTGCATTTTCACCGGAAACACGACAAACATCCATTTCATATGTCCAGTCAAATCTCGTAAAATCACTGGTGGATACAAGCTCGGTATAACCTTCAGCAAACGAAGCTCCCACCACCGATTCCAGCTTCAAAAAGCTGTTGCCGTCTTCCGTCATAACTGTTGCTTTACCAATGCCATTAGTAGCTGTTGTTGCGGATGTGTTATTTGCAACATCTTCATAATCCTGTTCTGCAATAACGCCGTCAGTTACGCTTGCAAGCTGTTCCTGTTCATAATAAACCTTGATATTATCAAGCTGATAGTTGGTGTCAGCAAACGTTCCTTCTGTATAAGCACTTGGGCACTGGAAACTTACAGTCCAGCTGGTTGATTCTCCGTTAGATGCAGCATTGCTGCCCATAAGCATTCTGTATGAAGGATATCCTGCATTCAGGTTAGCCGTAACATGGGTCAATTCACTCCATTCACTTCCGCCTCTTTCCTTCCTATACGCTTTGAAGTTGGCACTATCGTTGTTGGCAACAGCTCCCGTTACACCACTTAAATCTGCAACCACCTTAAAGGAATACCACTTTCCCTCTGTACCGAATGCTCCGCTATGCAATTTCACAAGCCAGCCTGTCGGCGCTTTTTCATTGTGATAAGGATTTTTTACAACAACATCAAGGGTCGCATTTGTATTTACTCCACGTGCGTCAAATTCAATCACAAAATCATCACGCTCAATTGAAGTTTGCGGTCCCGTGAGAATCATTGTATTCTTTTCAGGATTAGCTGTGAAGTCAATCACGTAGTTTGTCTCGCCTTCTTCATCAGTTTCAAGCACCTTTTCCGCAAAGCCACGAGAATACGAACCATTACCATAAGAAGCTGTCCATTCAGTTTTGGACGCATCCTGATAGTCCTGTGAGAACAAAGGAATCTCCACTGTTTCGTAATTTGCAACAGGAGCCGCTGAAGCACCAACTGCAAAAAGCGAAGCGATCATAGCAACTGTCAATACAATACTTAATACTTTTTTCATTTTTCTTCATCCTTTCCGAAAAACATTTTCTGTCTGTCTTAAAAAGTCAAATTTATTTACACCTCATTTCCGGGCCGGTATGCCCCAGAAAGGGCAAACGAAAAAGAGGGAAATAAACATATTTTTATTCTACTGTTTTACGAAAATTTCGTCAACCGCTTAGTTCAAAAACAGCAATCACAGTAAAAAAGTGAGCAATATATGAAAAAAAATAAGTGTAGGAATCCGTTATCACAAACAAATTATTATTTTTATTATTTTTCAAGCTCCGGAACAGACTGCAATCAACAGCTTTGCAAAGCAACCACAATTATTCTTTATTATTCATTCTTTCTTCTATAAAACAAAAAGAACTGTCGCCGATAACAGTCCTTTTTGCGTGTTTGGTAAACTATATTTAATTCATACTATTAATTTTCAGAGTTAAATTTATTACTGAATTGTATCAGTGATTACAACGGGAACATCCATAGGAACCATTGTGCCCATACCGTCAAGAACAAAAATCTTAACCGCAGGATTTGCAATTGTCGCAGCATAAGGAACAACGATTTCAGCATCGTTTGCGAAAGCCGCAACATCAACAGCCTGAGCGGATACCAGTCTGTCACCGTCATAAACAGCTGCAATCATAGCTGCTGCATCTGCAACAACTGTGTTCAGGTCGATTGTAAGGTTGCCGTCATCAACTGTTGCAACACCTGTCATTGCATAGCTGTCAGTAACCTGAATATTCCTGATTGACCACTTTGTACCAAGTTCACAGTTTGAATATCTATTCTCATTTGTCTGACCTGCATAAAGGTAAAATCTGATATTATTATATGAAGAACTTCCGTTATATCCCATCCAAACATCATTACCTTCAGCATCATTCTTGTTGCCGGTATATGTGAGCTGTGTCCATTCGGTTTCATCCTCTGCTTTGCGATATACCTTACTGATTGATTCATTAACACCATTCCGTATGAACAAAAGCTTGTAACTGTACCACTTACCTGCTTCTGTGGGACGGATTGTGCACATTGCTGAGCCCACTTCTTTACCTGCAAATGAAATCGACAAAGGACCGCCTGCAACTTCATTCATTGCGTCAAAGGTAGCAACAAATGATGTAGGTTCGTATGTCCAATTGATAACTTTTGTTCCATATGTTGTTGACGGCTGCTTTTCAGTGCCTGTTACATTTCCTTCTGCATCCTTGATTTCTACATCCTTACCAACCATTTCAAGTGTGGTTTTATCAAGACTAGTGAAGACAACGCCCTTGTTGATGGGTAAGTCTTTTGTTACCATCTCACCGGGTTCACCTGGTTTATATACTCTGATATTGTCAAACTGGAAGTCAGCATTTCTGCCGTCTTCAGATGAAATAATCTCTGTACCTTCTACATACTTTTGTGTTGTCTCATCCCATGTGTAGCCTTTAACTTCAAGCTGCTGACCATAACTGTCACGGGTCACACCGATGTTTACTTCATTTGTGTTATTCCATGCAGTAGCACCTACACCGTAAATACGACAACTGCTTGCATTGAAGTTGTTTCCACCGGTAGTATAATTTAAAGTCGTCCACTCTGTATCATTCTTAAGCTTTCTTTGAACAGTCATAAGCTTCAAAAGCTGAGCTTTTTCTTGTGCTCCACCTGCTGCAACAAATGCACTTTCGCTGATTGTAAGACGATATGTATACCACTTGTGCGGTTCAATGTCAACATCAGGATTTGTTATATCTTCATAGTTCACACCTTCAACAGTTACCATTCCTGTTGTTCTCACAGGGATAACAACACCGTACTTTTTCAAATTTTCATTTGTACTTTCCGCATTTGCAGCTCTCTGGAATGTTACAAATAACCAATAGTCAGCTGTCAAATCATCATTTCTCATAAAATCAAATTCAAATGTGTATTCCCCTGTGGTTATGGGAGTTGTTGATGTTGTGCTCATGCTGACACCCGTTCTGTAGCCGCCGGTCATGTGCAGTACACCATCTTCTGAAACCGAAACGCTACCCTCATACTGTCTTTCGGTAAAATCCGTTTTGTTTTCAACATCGCTGAAATCCTGAACAAACAAGTTTGTTTCCGGAACATAGCCTTCAAGCACTTCATGTGTTGCGGGAATAGCCGCACTTGCGTTGATTGCAAAAAGGCTAACAACCATCATTGTTGCGAGCATAATGCTCAAAACTTTTTTCATAAAAAAACATCCTTTCTAAATTTTGTTTTCTGCCATCCTTAAATGTCAGATTTATCCAAATCCATTCCGAAGGCCGGTATGTTCAAAAGGAACAAAACGGAAAGGATTGGTAAACCAAAATGTGTATAATATAAACTACTATACAATTTGAATATAGCATTTTTAGATTTATCTTTCAATGGTTTTTATGAAAATGAGCAAGATTGGAAATATTTTTAGCAAGATTTGCAATATATTCACAGTCAAAAAATACAAAATTTGTTCTTTGATGTTATATTTTACATTTTTTTCT
>JAZNLK010000196.1:0-8403 GCA_045579055.1 Clostridia bacterium | reverse complement strand
TAAATTATCGTTTGCAAAACCAAGATAATAGTTCGATAGCTGAAAGCATCAATAACATTTTACTTATGGATATAAATGAAAAGAAAAATGAAATCAGGGCAATCGAAAATTCCCTTTGTTTTCTACATGATAAACATTTAAGTGGCGTGTTGGGGGATGCAGAATACTCAAGACTTCGTAAAATTAAGACAGCGATGCTTGATGAAGCAGAAGAGTCTTTGGAAATTTTACGAAAGAAACATGAAACTTCACAAAATGTTGCGGAAAGAAATGATTCATGGCTAGATATATTTAAGGAATATCAAAATATATGTGATTTAAAAAGAGAAGCCGTTGCTTTGTTTATTCGTAACATTGCACTTTATGCGGATAAAAGGGCAGAAGTAACATTTGTTTATGAAACTGAACTCGATGAGTTAATCAAAATCTCCGAAAACCTTAAAGCAGAACAGGAAATGTGTTCTGAAGCGGTGTAAGGGAGGAAGCTTATCATGGCACGAAAAAGTAAAGAAACAATGCTGGCAGAGAAAGCTAGACGAGAGCAAAGTGCAGCGACCTACAGAGCTGCTGCATATATTCGTTTGTCAACAGAAGATTTCAGACATAAGACTAATGTAAACACCCTTTACGATCAGGAAAGATTTGTTACAAGTTATATTAACACCAAAGGCGATATGGTCCTTTGTGATGTCTTCTATGATAACGGAGAATCTGGACTGAGTTTTCAGAGACCTGGATTTGAGGCAATGATTAAGGGCATAAGAGATGCTAAGTATAACTGTATTGTTGTAAAGGATTTATCAAGATTTGGAAGAAATCATCTGGAGGCAGCTTATTATATTTATAAGTTCTTTCCTCAGTATAATACAAGATTTATTGCAATTAACGATGATTATGATTCTTTGAAAGGAAATACGGCACTTGAAGATATTTTGCTACCAATCAAGAATCTCATTAACGAAAACTATGCCAGAGAAACATCAAGAAAGGTCGGAACTACTGCACGCAATAATATAAACAAAGGATTGTTTATATCTGCGTTTGCTCCATTTGGATATAAAAAGAGCAAAACAAAAGTGGGTAGACTTGAAGTTGATGAAGAAGTTGCGCATATTGTCAGAAGAGTATTCGATATGTTTACAACTCAGGATATGTCAACTGTTGAGATAAGCAGGCAACTCAATGACGAAGGAGTAATATCACCGGCACAGTATAAAATCAAAAACGGTTTGTCAAAAAATCAGAGATGGGCTAATGCGGTGTGGAATACTCATACAGTCAAAATAATGCTTGCGAATCCATTATACATCGGCACTCTTGTTCTTGGTAAGACAAGGGTTGATATGTACAGAAACGAACCGTTAAGAATAACCAAGCAAGAGGAACGAAATGTTGTTCCGAACGCTCATGAGGCTATTGTTTCAGCTGAAGTTTTTGAAATGGCTCAAAAGAAACTGGAAGAGAAGAAGCGAGGACCGATAACTGACAGGAGAAATGTTCCTTATATATTTAATAATTTATATTGCGGATGCTGTGGTACAAAGTTGGTCAAGCAATATAGATTGGACAGTACAGGGAAAATATCTTTGATTTTTTATTCCTGCCCTTCTGACTCTCGCGGAAAGCAAACACATTGTGCGTTCAAAAAGATACATGAAGACGAATTAGCTGAGATTGTTTATAAGTCTTTGCAACTATATGTGTGTATGGCTGTCGTGAATAAAAAAGTATTTTTAGATGCTAAGCCAAAACCATTGAGAGAATATGACGAGGACATAACCAGATACACTCATATCATCGAAAACATCGAGGTGTTACAAACAAATGTTTTTGATGATTTTGGTTCTGGTAAGATAACGGGTATTGAGTATAACGCACTTGTAGAAGGATATAAAGAAAAGCATAACCATTATAAGCTTCTGCTTGAAAATCTTAAGATTGCCCGAGAAAAGTATTTGACTGACAGACTGGAGCGGCAGAGTTGGGTGAAAAAAATACTTCAGTTTGAAAAGGACTCTCAGCTTACAAGAGAAATGGTTGATGAACTAATTGAAAAAATTAATTTGTCTGGCCAAAACAAAATTGAAATCATTTATAAATTCAAAAATTTGTTTGAAGATGTTTTATTAAACGGAGGTGTTTGTGTTGGATAAAGTTTTAGCTATTTATATGCGTTTATCTATTTCTGATGATGAGCAAATAGACGAAAGCAACAGCATTAAAGCACAAAGAGATCAGATATATCAATTCATAAGTGGAATAGAAGAGTTTAAAGACTATGAAATTGAAGAATTTTGTGATGATGGATACTCAGGTACAAATTTTGAGAGACCTGCTGTTCAACGAATGCTTGAACTTGCCGAAAAAGGTGTAATTAAAGTTATTATTGTTAAAGACTTTTCCCGTTTCGGAAGAAATAGTATTGAGGTAGGTCACTACATAGAAGAGATATTTCCATATACGGGGCTAAGATTCATTGCGATTAACGATAGTTATGATAGTAATGATTATTTTGGTGATACCGGAGGATTTGAGGTATCTATAAAAAATCTTTTTGCTCAAATACATGCACAGGATGCTTCAAAGAAAATAAAAACATGCTTTCAGACAAAGGCACGGAATGGAGAATATCTGGGTTTTCAAAAAATCTATGGCTACATTGTTGACGAAAACAAAAAGCTTATCATAGATAGGGAACCTGCAGAAATAGTAAAAAAGATATTTGAAATGAGAAACTGCGGAGTGACATATGACGCAATTGCTCGATATTTAAATGATGAAAAAATTCTTGTGCCACGTCTATACTTTAAATACGATAAGCTGAGAGATGACGGAACTATTGCTGAGATGAATCTATGGACAAGGACAATTCTTAACAAGATGATTAACAACGAACAATATACTGGCAAACTTATATTTGGAAGGTATAAAGTAGATAAGATTCGTGGTAAAACATCGACTAGAGTTCCAAGAGACAAATGGATAATAGTAGAAAATGCTCATGAAGCCATAGTAAGTGATGAACTGTTTAATAAGACGAAATCAAAAGAGTGTAAACCTCGAAAAGGGGTTGAGCTTGGAACAACATTATTCAGTGGGAAGGTTGTTTGCGGATGCTGCGGGAGAAGTTTATATACATGGTCAAAAAATCATGTTTTGTTCTGTCAGACTCCCACATTGTCAGATGATAATCCGGGTTGCTATGATAAAAAGATTCACGAAGATGAATTGATTGCATTGGTTTATGATGCGATTAAATTTGCTTCGTTTAATAGCAAAGAAAAAATAGCAAAGTTTAAAAACGATGTAGCTGCGACAACAAATGAATTGGGTTCAGTTAAAAGAGAAATTCAAAATGAAGTAGGCAGACTTGACAGATTGAAACTAAAAAAGGAAAAATTGTTCCAAAAACTAATGGATAATCAAATGTCAGACGATGAATATATGAAGTTATCTGATGAAGTTGAACGCGAACAAATAGCTGTCGAGGATAAAATCAGAGAGCTGAAGAAAAAGCAGAAAACAGTTTTGGCAAAAAAGAAAGAGAAAGAAACAACTGTAAAAACTTACAAAGAAATTGGAGCGATTAAAAAGATTGACAGAAATGTAGTGGATAAGTTTATAAACAAAATGATAGTTAGCAAAGAGGGGAGAGTTGAGTTGGAATGGAATTTTAAAAATATTTTCGTGTGTTAAAAAGCAGGTAGATAAAATGTATAAAGGTAAGGTGATCTTATTCAGTGAAAAAGAAAAAAAGAAAAAATTATAAATGTGTAGTTTACTGCAGGGTTGGAACTCCGGAGCAACTAACACAAACAGATGACAAAGAGAAAGAAAATAAATTGTTGAAGATAACACAAAAACATTGATATGTTATCAAATTCATAATTATAGTTTGCAATCTTTGCATATTTATGATATAATATCATGGCGAGAAAATATAGTATTCTCGCAGGTTCTAAAGAACTTTGTTCAGAGAAAATCAGTGGAATTTTTATCGGAAATTTAGTAGGTCCTATTATTCACTGTTCGCCTGACTTGATACGAGTGAGAATTTGTTGCGATTTTTTAGTATGAAAAAGGTATGCGAAAGCTTCATAGCTAGATAAATGAAATATAACGAGTATGATGAGTTTTTATTTTAAATAATTGTAAAGGGTGAGAATTATGAAGAAAATAACAGTATTATTTTTTGTAATTGTATTATGCTTAGGAATGGTTGGGTGCGGTGCTGTCGAAAGGGGAAAGGATATATGGGGAAGTTTGACGGAATATTGATTTGTTCGGATCTTGACGGTACGTTGTTACGGGATGATAAAACCATATCTTGTGAGAATATTGAGGCTATAGAATATTTTAAACGTGAAGGTGGATATTTTACCTTTGTCACAGGGAGAATGCCGAATTTTGTTGAGGATATTGCATGTCAGGTGAAACCCAATGTTCCCATTGGCTGTGTGAATGGTGGTGGACTCTATGATTGCCAAGAAAAGAAGTATCTTTGGACAAGTGTTATGCCCGATGGTGTTATGGACGTGGTTAAATCCATAGATGAAAGGCTTCCTGAAGTGGGGATACAGACCTGTACCTTTGAAAAGACTTATTTCAGCAAGGATAACATTACTATGCAAAGGTTCAGGGAGATAACCAATGCAGAAAATATAGTTTGCCATTATGAGAAGGTCACAGAACCTATTGCCAAGATACTTTTTGGTTGTGAGCGTGATGAAGATATCATAAAAATAAAAGAGATAATCGAAAAGCATCCATTGGCAGATAAGTTTGATTTCATTAGTGCCGAAAAAAACTTGTGTGAGATTTTGCCCAAAGGAATCGGAAAGGGAAGGGCAATTGAGAATTTGTGCAAGCACCTGAACATTGATGCCGCAAAAACTATTGCGGTGGGTGATTACAACAATGATATTTCAATGTTTAAAGCGGCAGGAACAGGAATTGCAGTTTCCAATGCATGCAAGGAAGCTTTGGATGCGGCTGATTACATAACTGTGAGCAACGAAGAACACGCAATTGCAAAAGTGATTTCTGATTTGGAATTGGGGAAATATGATTTGCAATAATGCGAAAGCCATTGATGAGGTGATGCCATGTGAGCGAGAATTACGTCGAGATTAAATGTTGATAGAAGGGAAATCTTATATTAGAGTATATTTTGTCAGACACGGTGAAAGTGAAAATAACTGTGTTGGAAAATATACAGGATGGATTTTAATTAAAAATAATTGTAAAGGATGAGAAATATGAAAAGGATAACAGTTTTGTTTTTGGTGATTATATTATGCTTCGGGGCGGTTGGTTGTAGTAGTGCTGACAAGGGGAATCCCTGGGATAGTGCAACCTACACCGAAAATACGGAAGTGGGTGACGGAGCGAAAACCTTGTTTGTTGAGGTTGTTGTGGAAGACAGGTCAGTGCTTTTCACAATCCATACCGATGCGGAGACGGTTGGTGAAGCACTGACAGAAAACGAATTGATTTCGGGCGAACAGGGAGCTTATGGGCTTTATGTCAAAAAAGTGAACGGTATTGTTGCGGATTATGACAAGAATCAATGCTACTGGGCATTTAATAAAAATGGTGAGTCTATGATGCAGGGTGTTGACTCAACAGAATTTACCGATGGGGATAAATTTGAACTGGTTTACACCAAATAAAAAAGGAGTGTTTTTATGTATACAATTTATGTTATTTACAAAAGCTTTGAGGGAAAGCGTCAGGAGTTTATTGAAAGGGTCAATGCTGAAGGAATAGCGGATGAGGTAAGAAAAGAAAACGGCTGTGTGCGTTATGACTACTATCTGTCGGAAAAAGACCCTGATGAAATTCTTCTAATTGAGGCTTGGGAATCCAAGGAACACCAACAAATCCACGTTGAACAGCCGCATATGGAAAAGTTCAAAAGCTTCAAAGGCGACTATATTGAATCAACAACTCTTGGCGAGTTTGAAATAAAATAGCTGAAATAGGAAATCGGGATTTTCAAGTTTTGAAAACCCCGATTATAGCGTTATTGGCGGTTTTGCTGAATCAGCTTCAAAAAGGCTTGTGCCGCAATTGAAAGGGAGTCACGGTTTACATATGCACAACCGATGTTTCGTGGCGGAAGCTCGGGAACAAGGTTCATTTTCTTGATTATTCCACTGTCAAGACTTTCTCTTGAAAATTCCTCAATTACGCAGGCTGTTCCCAGCTGGATTGAGGCAAAACGTATGAGTAGGTCATATGCGGCAATTTCAATCCGTGGTTCCAAAGTTACTCCCTTTGACTCAAAACTACTGTCCAGAAAACGTCGGGATGAGGATTTTTTTTCAAGAAGAATCAAGGGTTCGTAGGCCATTTCTTCCCAAGTGTACTGTTCCTTTGCATCGTATTCGGAATTACACACGAAAATATCGTGTATTTCAAAACACGGATCAATGCATAATTCATCGTCATCTGCGGGAAGATTAACAAAGGCAAGGTCTGCTTTGCCCTCCTTCACAAGTTGAAGCATATGCGAGGAATAGGAGTTTGCCATTTCGATGCGGATTCCGGGATATGTTGCGTGAAACTCCTCAAGATATGGTAAAAGATAATGGGAAGTAATTGTGTCACCTGCCGCAATGGTGAGCTCACCGCTTTCCAGATGCAACATTCGTTCAAGGAGGTTTTCTCCTTGCTCAATTGCCTGCATTGCGCTTTCTATTTTCTGAAAGAGAAGAGAGCCTTCTTTTGTTAAAGAAACGCCACGGCGTGTCCGTGAAAAAAGTTTTACATTAAGGTCGGTTTCAAGCTGACGGATGCACTGAGAAATGGCAGACTGGGAAATATATAAGTGTTGTGCGGCTGTTGAGAAAGATGCAAAACGTGCTGTTTCATAAAAAATACGATAATAATCAAGTTTTGTTTTCATATAAGCACCTCTTATCACTGTTGTAAGTATTATCTGCTTTACTAATAATTGTGTTTATAGTATAATAGGAATGTAACAAAAAGTCAAGAGTTTGGAGGCTATAAAAATGGCAAGAAAAACAGGTACAATTTCAAGAGGAATCCGCTGTCCTATCTTCCGTGAAGGCGACGATATCGCATCAATGGTGGTGAACAGCGTTATAGAAGCGTCAGAAGCTGATGGGTTTGACCTTCGTGACCGTGATGTTATTGCAATCACAGAATCTGTTGTGGCACGTTCACAGGGCAACTATGCGTCAATTGATGCCATTGCAGAGGACGTGAAAAATAAACTTGGCGGCGAGACAATCGGTGTTATTTTCCCAATTCTCAGCCGTAACCGTTTTGCAATCTGCCTTCGTGGTATTGCAAAAGGTGCAAAAAAAGTTGTTCTTATGCTCAACTATCCCAGTGATGAAGTGGGTAACGCTATTGTGTCACTTGACCAGCTGGATGAAGCAGGAATCAATCCCTATACAGATGTGTTGACTGAAGCAAAGTATCGTGAATTGTTTGGAATCAATCCTCATCCTTTCACAAATGTTGATTATATTCAGTATTACGGTGATCTTATCCGTTCATGCGGTGCAGAGGCTGAAATTGTTCTGGCAAATGACCCCAGAGCGATTCTTGACTATGCTGATTGCGTTCTCAACTGTGACATTCACAGCCGTGCCCGCACAAAGAGAATTCTGAAGGCAGCAGGTGCTAAGCGCGTTGTTGGTCTTGATGAAATCCTTTCAGCTCCGGTAAATGGTAGCGGTTATAATGCAAAGTATGGTTTGCTTGGTTCAAACAAGTCAACCGAAGATACAATCAAGCTCTTCCCCCACGAATGTTTTGATCTTGTTGAAAATATTCAGAAGCAGATTCTTGACAGATGCGGGAAGCACGTTGAGGTTATGGTATACGGTGATGGTGCATTCAAGGATCCTGTGGGCAAAATCTGGGAGCTTGCTGACCCGGTTGTGTCACCTGCATATACCAAGGGTCTTGAGGGTACACCAAATGAATTGAAGCTCAAGTATCTTGCGGACAACGATTTTGCTGACCTCAAGGGTGAAGAACTTAAAAAGGCGATTGAAGCCGCAATCAAAGAAAAGGAAAGTGACCTTGTGGGCAACATGGCATCACAGGGAACAACTCCCAGACGTCTCACCGACCTTATCGGTTCACTCTGTGACCTTACAAGCGGTTCAGGCGACAAGGGAACTCCTGTTGTTCTTGTTCAGGGATATTTTGATAATATGACTGACTAGAATTTGAAAATTTAATATTGTTTATGCTTTTTTGCGTACCCTATGGTTAAATTATTTGTGTGGTAAAAAAGTTTGTGGTACAAAAGAACCGATGTATTCCGCATCGGTTCTTTTGTTTCGTGAAATTCATATTTGAAGGTTAGTTGACCAACTTATACACCAGATATTTGCCGTTTGGTTGTTTTTTGCAGATTAC
>JAZNLK010000195.1:0-16871 GCA_045579055.1 Clostridia bacterium | reverse complement strand
CCAAAAAAACGTAAAATACTAAAGTTTTAATGACGGGGCTTCATCGAGAAACCCCGTCATTACTTGCTTTTTGCGAAATCGTTCTCTACCGTACCCACGTACGCCGACGAAAACGATTTCACAAAATATACCTGCGTTTTTCGATGTCTGATATCAGCGTGTCGACTTTATCGACACGCTGAAACACCGCCTGACGGCGGTGTTTTTATATACTTCTTTAGTTCTTTTCGTGAGCTTTTGCCTTGAGTCGAAGCTGAGTATTCAGTATTCTCTTGCGAAGTCTCAGGCTCTTTGGCGTAACTTCCAGAAGCTCATCATCTGCAAGAAATTCAATACACATTTCAAGGCTGAGCCTGATTGGCGGAACAAGCTTCAAGGCTTCGTCACTGCCCGATGCACGAGTATTGGTCAGCTGCTTCTTTTTGCAGACATTAACCGCCATATCCTCAAGCTTTGGATTCATTCCAACAATCATACCTTCATAAACAGGCGTTCCCGGGTCAATGAAGAGCGAGCCTCTGTCCTGAATCTTGAACAGTCCGTAACCCACGGCTTCGCCGGTGTCAAAGGACACAAGGGAGCCTGTGAAACGTCTTGTTATTTCACCTTTATAAGGCTGATATTCATAAAAAACCGAATTGAGAATACCTTCGCCCTTGGTGTCAGTGAGAAATTCATTTCTGTAACCAAGAAGACCTCTCGACGGAATCAGATATTCAATTCTCATTCTGTCGCCCTGAGGTGACATATGAGTCAATTCACCCTTGCGGGAACCCATTTTCTCCATAACAGCCCCCATACTTTCCTCAGGAACGTCAATAAGAAGTCTTTCGATTGGTTCATACTGCTGCCCGTCTATTGTCTTGTAAAGCACCTTTGGAGTGCTGACCGAAAACTCATAGCCTTCACGACGCATTGTCTCAATAAGAATTGAAATATGCATTTCGCCTCTGCCGGCAACACGGAAGGTATCGGTTGTGTCGCCGTCGGAAACACGAAGTGATACGTCCTTGAGCATTTCCTTGTGGAGTCTCTCGCGAATCTGACGTGACGTAACAAACTTCCCTTCTCTGCCTGCAAAGGGGCTGTCATTGACCGCAAAGGTCATTTCGATTGTGGGTTCACCGATTTTCACAAAGGGCAGTGCCACAGGTTCAGCAACAGATGCCACGGTGTCGCCTATTGAGATATTTGTAACCCCCGAGAAGCAAACAATGTCACCGACCTTTGCCTCGGTTACGGGAGTTCTCACAAGACCGTCAATCTGATAAAGGTTTGCTATTTTTGCCTTGTATGGTTCGTGTTTTTGGTGATAGTCGCAAACCATAACTTCCTGATTCTGACGAATTGAGCCCTTTTCGATTCTGCCGATGGCAATTCTGCCAACGTAATCGTTATAGTCAATTGAAGAAACCAGCATTTGAAGCTCCCCGGTTTCATCGCCTTCGGGAGCAGGAATATAGTTCTTTATGGTTTCAAAAAGCACAGTCAAATCCTCACCCTGCTTATTTGGGCTAAGGGATGCGGTTCCGGCTCTTCCCGAACAATAAACAATGGGACTGTCCAGCTGTTCGTCATTGGCATTGAGGTCAAGAAGCAATTCAAGAACTTCGTCACCGATTTCATTGAGACGTGAATCGGGGCGGTCAATCTTATTCACAACAATAATTATTCTGTGCTGCATTTCAAGAGCCTTCTGAAGAACAAATCTCGTCTGCGGCATCGGACCTTCTGCCGCATCAACAAGCAGAATAACACCGTTAACCATCTTCAGAATACGTTCAACCTCACCGCTGAAGTCCGCATGACCGGGGGTGTCGATTATATTCATCTTTATGTCCTTGTAATGCACCGAAGTGTTCTTTGCAAGGATGGTGATTCCTCTTTCTTTCTCCAGGTCGCCGTTGTCCATAACACGATCCTCAACCACCTGATTTTCACGGTAAACACCGCCCTGCTTCAGCATTTCATCAACCAGAGTTGTCTTTCCGTGGTCAACGTGGGCAATGATTGCGATATTTCTCAAGTCTTCTCTTTTCATAAAACCAGCCTTTCTTTTGCCGTATTAACAATTTCAAATCTTATTTTTCTCACAAACATTTATTATACACCTATTTCTGCCGTTTGTCTATGGTAACAATGACGAAATTCGGCGGATATTGACAATTTATGTTTTTGATGTTAGAATAGGAGCAGAAACTTTGAAAGGGGATTTCATTTTATGTTTAAAGAATTCAAAGAATTTGCCTTCAAGGGCAACGTAATCGATATGGCTGTCGGTGTTGTAATCGGTTCCGCCTTCGGAAAGATTGTTACCTCGCTGGTTAGTGATATCATTATGCCGGCAGTGGGCAAACTCACATCAGGTGTTGACATCAAAAACCTTAAATATGTTATGGTTCAAGCCAATGAAGAAGCAGGAATTGCCGAATCCGCAATCCTTTACGGTCAGTTCATTCAAAACATTGTTGACTTCTTCATCATTGCATTCTCGGTATTTATGGCAGTTCGTCTCCTGAGCAAGCTCAAGAGAAAACCCGAAGAAGCTCCTGCACCCGAAGAACCCAAGGGTTCCACACAGGAAGAACTTCTTGCCGAAATCCGTGATTTGTTGAAGGAAAACGCCGAACTGAAGGCAAAACAATAGACAGAATTTTAAAAGGGTGTTGCGGTTAGCAACTCCCTTTCTGTTTTCATTTATGCAGTTTATGAACTTTTCCTACCACTTTTCCAGATGTTCTTCGGTGTAGTTCACCAATCCCGCCACTTCAATGGTATGCAACTGGTTTTTGCAGTTTGCCGCATCGCCCAATTTTCCAAAAATCGTTCCTGATTCGTATTGAACACCCAAAGTAATAACCATCGAGTCTTCATTGCCCGTGGCAGCCGTTACCGACAAAGCCTTCCAACCGAACCATTTGGGAGCTTTGGGGCAAAACAGAATATTGAGACCACCATCACCTGTATAAAATTCAAGCTGTCCGCCACGGCTGATTATTCCCATTTCCTGACCGTTTACCTTAACATCGAATTTAACACTGTTTTTAAGTTCCTTCTTCCAAATAATGGTAACTTTTTTCCCGTATTGCATTTTTATTACGCCCTTTCACGCTGTATCTTTTTGATGAACGACACTATTCCTTAACACTTTACTTCTTTCTGAAAATTCTGCGTTTTATACCACCCAAAAAACGCCTTACCTTCAGCTTCAGCCGCCGAAACTTCAGCTTTTTTACATATCTGATATATTCGGCGTTGTCACACTGAACAGTTTTGTCACCACGATGCACCGCTGTCATCACGCCAATAACCCATTGCCGCTGAACTCCAAACTCCTTGATGCACTGGTTATCACCGCATAGAATATATCCCTCACGATTTTCACCAATAATTCTGTGCAAAACAAACTGTCCGTCAGGTCGGCGATAAAAAATCACATCACCAACAGAAGGTCTTTCTGAAACCGCCTCAATTGTAACACTGTCAATGCCCTGCCGAATCAAGGGTAGCATACTGACTCCACGCGGCTTAAAAATAACATTTCCGCCGGCTTCCAGTTTTTCTTTCATCAGAGGAAACAAGTCCTCAAGTTTGACGTTATATTCCGCCTTGCTTTTTTCATCCATCAATCAGATTAGCACCTTTCATTTTCGCAATAAATGCCGCCACATCAGCCTTTGCTCTTTCTTCGTCAACCTCATATTCACCAAGAAGAGCCGAAACCATATCAGCCTCTGTTACGTCCTTCTCCATAGTCTTCCAAAGGAATGCACCGCTTTCGTTGAGATTAATAACTCCGTTGAAATCCAGTGCCCCTTCGCCCACGGGAACAACAACATAATATCCCGCAACCTCACGAAGCATAAAATTATCTTTTATTTTCATATTAAAAATCCTTTCTCGCTCTGCTTTTCACGATTCACCCTCTCAGACCTTTGCTTGGCAAAACCCACCTCCCCCCAAGGGGAGGCTTTAAATCAAGCTCTCCCTGCGGGAGAGCTGTCGGCTTCGCCGACTGAGAGGGCATATATCGCATTTCACGTTTCACACTTCGCCACACCTCCCTCTCTGAGGGCGGAGTCACGGCACAGCCGTGACGGAAGGAATTCCATTTTTAATCTTTCATCGCATCATATGCCACAATTGCCGCCTGGCTTTCCATATTGCAATGGAGCTGATACACCTTCACCGATTTGAGAACCGCATCCAACAGTTCAAGAAGCTTTGCCATACCACCGGCATCCTGAGGTCGCACGGTCTGGTCAAGAATCCGATGAACCGCATCCTTTGGCGACATAGTTTCAATCCAATTGGTTTCCGACCGTGCCACAAAGCAAATCCCCTGCAAAGGAACACCCACATTTTCGTTCCGGTCGGTCTTGCCGCTCCAGGGCGTTCCAAACGCCATAACCTTGCCGTCAATAATTCTGATAACCGGCTTGTCGTCGTTCAGTATAAAAGCTTTATCCTCGCCAAAGGTCTTTACCCAAAGGTTGGTGTGAGTTGACTTCCCCGTTCCGCTTGGTGCAGAAAAAAGATATGCCTTGTTTTCATATACCACAGCCGAGGCATGAAGCATAAATCCGTCATAGCTCAGAAGCTCCTCACAAAACTTCGCACCCGTCCACATATATTCGTGTTCAAGAAGGGAAAGCTGAGGTGCTCCCAACCTGTGTCGAGCCAGGGTTTCGTCATCAATCCCCAGAACAATCTGAGGATATCCCTCAAAATCTGCAAGATATTTTTTGGCTTGGGTTTCAATGATTCCGCCCTTTCGCAAAATCATTCCAACATTCACTCCGGCAATAATATACTTTTCTTTTGAAACATCAAACATCGGTTGATTATTCTGCTCCATATTATTTCTCATCGACTTCTTCCGACTCTTGGTCAACAGCTTCAGTCTCCTCTGTTTCTGTCACATCTTCAACCTTTTCTTCCGAATCCTCAACCTGGTCGTTTTCGGTTAACTCGCCCAAGGTTACAAACACCAGGAACTCACTGCCCTCGATGGCATAACCCTTATGAATTTTTTCTGCCGTATATGGGTCATCAACACTTCTAACCATACCCTCAACACGAATATTGGGTCTGAGAATCTTTACGTGAGCATAACGTCCGTCAAGACTTACAGATTCACTTGCACGAACAACAAGAACCTTGTCAAGGTGGCTGTTGATGATACTCATTTTGCTGTCGCCCACACCGTCACCGATAACAACCATATGTTCAGTATCAACACCGTCAATCTTCAAACCGCCCACACGAATCATAACATTGCCGTCTGTGGGAAGTGTTGTTGTTTCGGGGTCGTCAATATAATACTTAACAAGTCTGTCCATAACAGCCGCAAACTCAGCACGTGTAATGTTTGCATTGGGATTGAGCATACCGTTTGAGCCGCCAACATATCCGGAAGAAATAATTGCTGCAATATCATTCTTTGCCCAATCAGCAACCTGACCACCGTCCGAGAACTGATTAAGGATTGATGCATCAATCTTTTCGTTTGTCGCAAGACCGAAAACTCTTGAAAGAACAACAAAAGCTTCCTGCCTGGTGATTGAATTTTCGGGATTGAACTTGCCGTCAGAGCCGTTGAAAGCACCCATAGCAACAGCCTTGGATACAGATGAATAGAACCAGTCGTCGGTTGAAACATCGGTAAATTCCGAAATATCAGCATCCGCAGTTGCACCGCAGGCACGAACCATAATTGTTGCCATTTCGGCTCTTGTCATTTTGTCATTGGGACGAAAAAGACCATTGCTGCCTGTTATAAGACCGTTTTCAGCGGCATTTTCAATAGCCGCTGTTGCCCAGTGACCATCCACATCAACAAAATCAGCCGCAAAAGCGGTTGTGGACAATGCCATGAGACATACCAAGATAAAAGCAAGTAATTTTTTCATGTTTAAAATTCCTTTCATAGGTAAAATTTCGAATAAGCACTACGCCTACTTATACTTATATCAATTATATAACATAATTTATTATTTTTCAATGGGTAAATGAAATTTCTCCGAATTTTTATTTAAAAATAAACGCCCTTAATATTTAAAATATCAAGGGCGTTATTCTCAGGATAAATCGTTTTGCCTTTATCCTTTTGTTGTCATATTTTTTACAGCAAGTTTATTCCGTGTTCCTTGCACTCTTCAATCATTTCTTCAGGCCATACAGATGCATGAACCTCACCGATGTGAGCCTTGTGGAGAATGAACATACAGATTCTTGACTGACCGATTCCGCCGCCGATTGTATAGGGGAGTCTGCCTGCAAGCAAATCACGGTGATAGGGAAGGCTTGCACGATCTTCGCACTTTGCCGCCTTCAGCTGACGCTTCAAGGATTCCTCCGAAACACGAATACCCATGCTTGAAACCTCAAAGGGAATATCCAGCATATCGTCATAGAACAAAAGGTCACCGTTCAGCTCCCAATCGTCATAGTCAGGGGCTCTGCCGTCGTGCTTTTTGCCCGATGCCAGCAAATCACCAATCTGCATAAGGAACACCGCTCCTTTATCCTTGGTGATTGCATGTTCTCTTTCCTTCGGGGTCAGGTCGGGATACATATCCTCAAGCTCCTGAGTTGTCATAAAATAAACTTCTTCGGGGAGTCTTGGTTCAATCTGGGGGAACAAAGAGTTCACATACTTCTCGGTCATTTTGAACACGTCAAAAATCTTTTTCACAGTATGTTTCAGAGTTGACATTGTTCTGTCGCTCTTGGAAATAACCTTTTCCCAATCCCACTGGTCAACGTAGATTGAATGAATATTGTCGGTATCTTCATCTCGTCTGATTGCGTTCATATCGGTATAAAGACCCTCATCGTCCGAAAAGCCGTATTCCTTCAGGGCATTTCTCTTCCATTTTGCAAGAGAATGAACAATCTGAAGATTTCTGCCTGTTTCCAGAACGTCGAAGGTTACCGCACGCTCAACACCGTTCAAATCATCATTGAGCCCTGTGTCGGGGTCAACAAAAAGAGGTGCCGAAACGCGGGTTAGCTTCAGCTCTCGTGCCAGGTTGGTTTCAAAATAATCCTTGGTTGCCTTTATGGCAATCTGGGTATCAATCAGATTAAGAAGCGACTTATACCCCAGGGGTTTTATTACATCTGCCATTTCAAATCATAGCCTTTCTAAAATTTTACAACTATTTAAGAATTAATTATACCATTATTTTTTATAAAAAACAAGTCTTTTTTTCTTTTTTCAGTATTTAATTGTCTGAAATCGGTCATACTAACAGTACAACAAATTCAGGAGGTGAAAACACATGACAAATAACGGTGTTTGCTGTAATGTTAACGAATGTATGTATCACGTTGAGGGCAACAAGTGTAATCTTGACAAAATCGAAGTAAGCCACGAAAAAACAAGTGCGGATTCAATTGCAATTCCCCACTTCTGCAAGAGCTACGAGAAGAAATAACATATTTTTTCACAAACCGCAGTTTTTGCTTTTTATAGACAAAAACAGACCTTGGGAACAAAACCGAGGTCTGCTTTTTCTTTTTTAACCAATTAATTTCATTATGTCATTCCAGGTTGCAAAAATCATCAGTCCAAAGAGCAGGATAATTCCAATCAGATGAACAACCCCTTCTTTTTCGGGGGGGATTGGCTTTCTGCGGATTGCTTCAATGATAACAAAGAGGATTCTTCCGCCGTCCAGAGCCGGAATTGGAAGAAGGTTCATAATTCCGATATTCACCGAAATCAGTGCCGCCAGGAACAGCAGGTTTATAAACCCGGCAAGATTTCCGCTTTTGCCTACCTCGACCATGGTGTCCACAACCCCAACCGGGCCCGAAACATCACTCATTTTTGCGTCACCGCTGATTAACATTCCAAGGGACACAAAAACCGTCTTTCCCATCCATATGGTCTGGAAGAAGGATTCGTGAAGGACGTTGAAAAATCCCGGTTCTTCGGTTTTCAACCCAACCCCCACCAGATATGCAGGGGTTCCGTCGGTATACATCGCCACCAGCGGCTTGAAATCACTTGAAAGCTTCTTTCCCTCACGTTCAACGGTTATTCTGCAATTTTCAGGGTTTCCGGTCATCATTGCAAAGTCTATATCACGTTTTATGTTTACGTTGTGTCCGTTCACTTCAACAATTTCGTCACCAGGTTCAACGAAGCTTGCCACATCCGCTGTTTCAACAACACTGTCAACCGTCACTGTGGGAACTCCGCCCTGGGACGAAGAAACAAGAACATACACCACGCACACAACAAAGCCAAGTATAATGTTCATTCCCGCACCGGATGCAAGGATAATCAGCCGTGCATACCAGGGCTTTTTGGAAAACGAGCCCTCATCGTCGCTGTCCTCGTCTTCGCCTTCCATCTTGCAGAAGCCGCCAACGGGAATCAGCCGAACCGAGTATTTCGTCTCCTTTTTCCCCCAGGAAACAATTTTGGGACCCATACCGATTGCAAATTCGTGAACCTTCACCTTGAAAAGGCGAGCCGTCAGAAAGTGTCCCAACTCGTGAACAAATATTATAAGCGAAAAAAACAGTATTGCAAAAATTATTGTCAAAACCATCGTTATTTTCCCTTTCCTTTTATAAATTACAGCTTTGCGGAGCAAAGCAACTGCATTTATTCTTTATTCAATATTCTTTCTTCTTTATTCTTTATCCATCCTGATTTCTCTGTCAATCTCTATTATGTCCTCAAGTGAAGGATTTAATTTGTTTTCAAATTTATTCAGAGTCTTTTCAACATATTCCCCGATTTCAAGAAATCCAATCTCATCTCTCAGGAAAGCCGCAACCGCAACTTCATTTGCGGCATTGAGAACTGTTGGCATAATTCCGCCCGCTTTCCCCGCCTTCTTGGCAAGAGCAAGGCAACGGAAGGTCTCCTCGTCAGGCTTAAAGAAGGTCATCTGTGCCAAGTCCCCGAAGGAAACACTTTTGTCGGGAGACGGCAATCTTTCAGGATAGGTGAATGCATACTGAATGGGATGTTTCATAGACGGAAGACTAAGCTGTGCAATGATGCTTTTGTCCACAAACTCAACCATTGAATGAATTATGCTTTCACGGTGAACCACCACTTCAATATCTTCAAAATCCACATCAAAAAGCCATTTTGCCTCAATTATTTCAAGTCCCTTGTTCATAAGGGTTGCACTGTCGATTGTGATTTTTGCACCCATTGTCCAGTTGGGGTGCTTTAGTGCCTGTTCTTTTTTTATGTCCTTCAATTGGTCACGGGTTTTTCCGAAGAAGGGACCACCCGATGCCGTGAGAAGGATTTTGTTCAGCTCCATTCGCTGACCGCCGTGCATTGACTGGAAAATTGCCGAATGCTCGCTGTCCACCGGAAGAAGCCGCACTCCGTGTTTTTTCACCGCCTCGGTAAACAGAGCACCTGCCGTCACCAAGGTTTCCTTATTGGCAAGGGCAATATCCTTTCCCGCTTCAATGGCTTTCATTGTGGGAACAAGTCCCGCAAAGCCAACAATTGACGAGAGAACCATTTCAACATCATCAAGGGTTGCCGCCGCACAAAGACCCTCCTGACCGCAAAGCACCGTGATATCGGTGTCTCCAAGACGGACTTTCAAATCATTGTATTTTTCGGGGTCGGCAACAACCGCATACCGGGGCTTATACCGCCTCGCCTGCTCCTCAAGGAGCCCTGTGTTGGCATTGCCTGTTATGGCTCTGACCGTAATATCCTTTTTCCCTCTCAGGTCATCAACAACCTGAAGTGCCTGTGTTCCGATGGAGCCTGTTGACCCCAATATTGATATGTTCATAAAGGCTCAAAACCTTTCCGTTTTTCAAAATTAAATCAAAATTCCCAAATTCGCAAGGAAGACATAAACAATGGGTGCAATCATAATAACGCTGTCAAGTCTGTCAAGAATCCCGCCGTGACCGGGGAACAACTTTCCGTAGTCCTTGATGCCGAATTTACGTTTGATGATTGATGCCGAAAGGTCGCCAATCTGCGAAACAATCGCCATAATAATTCCGAGAATTGCAAGGTTCAGATAATTCACATCCAGCGCCCACGCCTTTTCAAGAATCAAGCCGTAAAGCATACAAGCCCCCATACAGCCAAGGATTCCGCCAACCGAGCCTTCGATAGTCTTTTTGGGGCTGATTTCTGGACAAAGCTTGTGCTTGCCCAGGAAAACACCTGCGAAATATGCACAGGTATCTGTGAGAAATGCGCCCACAAAGGGAAGCCAGATGAGAACATTCCCGCAGTTCATTTCTCTGATATACAGAAGATTTGTCAGGAAGTACGGAACATAAACAACGCTGAAAATCACCATTGCCGCATCAGTAACCGAAACGGTTTTATGCATCGTGAGCATACTGACAAACAGCAGGAACATAAATCCGTAGGCAATTGGCATATAAAGTGCTGAGTCAATGCGGTGCAAGAATGGCATGGCAATTGCCGCCAGAAGTCCCACAGCACAAACGCATTTTTTATCCCACATTGCCGTTGCCTTATAGAACTCATAAAGTCCAATGAGCGAAATCACAATTATAGCACCTGTAAGAACAACCGGAGGTGTGAGAAGCATTGCCGCCAGAACAACAACCAGCGCCGCACCTGTTATAATTCTTGTTTTCATATCCTTCTTCCTTTCCCTATAAACCATAGCTTTGCAATGCAAAGCAACCATTTTTATTCAATATTCTTTCTTCTTTTTATCAAAACTAAGGGCTGCAGCAAAATGGTTTTTCCGGGACATCCTAAAGGCTGTCCCCTACATATATTGTATGTTGCATTGGAAGTGCGATACAATTTGTAGGGTTCGGCGATTTTCGACGAACCGTTTTTTGCATTTTGCTACAACCCCGATATTTCCGTATTCCACCTTTGGGTCATACTTTGCCGAAACGACGGTTACGCTTCTGATAATCAAGAAGTGCCTGTTCCATATGTTTTTCCGAAAAGTCAGGCCAATTGATGTTGTTGAACCAGAATTCCGCATATGCCGCCTGCCAGAGCAGGAAGTTTGAAAGACGGTATTCACCGCTGGGTCTGATTATCAAATCCACCTCAGGAAGTGCTGCCGTATACATCTTTTCCGAAAGCTTTTCCTCGGTGATTTCCTCGGCAGAAAGCTTGCCGTCAGCAACCTCTTTTGCAAGAAGCTGTGCCGCACGGGTGATTTCGTCACGTCCACCGTAATTCAGGGCGACATTCAACCTCAGCCCCGTGTTGTTCTTTGTATAGTCCTCGGCATAGTCGATTGCAGAATTAATCTTGTCCGAAAGCCTTGAACGGTCGCCGATAACCGACAAAATAACATTTGTTCCGGCAAACTGTTCCTCAACCTGCTGGAGATACATATAAAGCAAATCCATCAGGGCATCAACCTCTTTCTGAGGTCTGTTCCAGTTTTCGGTTGAGAAGGCATACGCAGTAATACTCTTGACACCCACCTTGTCGCAATACTTTACGATTTTCTTGAGAGTTTCGGCTCCGGCACGGTGACCCGCACTGCGGGGAAGACCTCTTCGCTTTGCCCATCTGCCGTTTCCGTCCATAATTATCCCGATATGCTGTGGAATATTGTTGGGGTCAAGAACCTCAGCGTCCTTCTTTTTCTTTTTAAAAAACATTAAATCTCATTCCTCTGAAAAATTATACTTCAAGGATTTCCTTTTCTTTTGCGGCAACAACACTATCAACCTCAGCAACGAACTTGTCTGTGAGCTTCTGAATTTTTGTTTCCAGATTCTTCAGATCGTCCTCGGTGATTTCGCCGTCCTTCTTCTGCTTTTTGAAGCCTTCAAGAGCGTCACGACGGATGTTGCGGACAGCAACCTTCGCTTCTTCGCCACGCTTTGAAATACCCTTAACAAGCTCCTTTCTTCTTTCCTCTGTGAGAGGAGGGAAGTTAAGACGAATCATCTTGCCGTCGTTGTTGGGATTGATACCAACGTCTGACTTGAGGATTGCCTTTTCAATTTCGCCCAGAATTGAAGCATCCCAGGGCTGGATTGTGATTGTTCTGGGTTCGGGAACAGCAACGGTACCAACCTGCTGAATGGGGGTTGCAACACCGTAGTATTCAACTGTTACTTTGTCAAGAATTGCAGGATTTGCTCTTCCTGCACGGATAGCCCCCAAATCGGATCTGAGCGCAGCCAGAGTTTTTTCCATTTTGCTTTCTGCATTTTGCATATAATTCATCCACCTTTCAAAAAACTGTTTTTTATCTTATCTTACTATAGTACCAATCTTTTCGCCCATAACGGCTCTCTTGATGTTTTCGGGGTCATCAAGACCGAAAACAAGAATCGGGATTTTGTTGTCCATACAAAGTGATGTTGCGGTTGAATCCATAACACCAAGGCCACGGTTCAGAACATCAATATAGTTCAGCTCGTCAAACTTAACCGCATCAGGGTTGAGGTTGGGGTCGCTGTCATAAACCGCATCAACCTTCTTTGCAAGAAGAATGATTTCCGCATTGATTTCGGTTGCACGAAGTGCTGCGGCTGTGTCGGTTGAGAAGTACGGATTGCCTGTTCCGCAGGCAAAAATAACAACTCTTTCCTTTTCAAGATGTCTCATTGCCTTGAGTCTTATGTAAGGCTCAGCAATCTGTCGCATTTCGATTGCCGTCTGAACTCTTGCAGGAACACCAAGCTGTTCAAGGGCATCAAGAAGAGCCAGGGAATTGATTACCGTGGCAAGCATACCCATATGGTCTGCACGGACTCTGTCCATACCTTCGCCGGTTCTGCCACGCCAGAAGTTTCCGCCGCCCACAACAATTGCAATTTCGCAGCCAAGCTCAGAACATTCTTTAACCTTCTGAGCTATTGTTGCAACAGTTTCGCCGTCAAGACCGAATCCCTTCTCGCCGGCAAGAGCCTCGCCGCTTATTTTGAGCATTACTCTTTTATATTTTATTGACATTGGTTTCTACCTCCCAAAATTAATCTAAAACAATTGTGGTTACGTCGGTTTCGCCGTCGTTGGGACGTCCGCCCTCAGGTGTTACCTCGATTTCGGGGTTGAAGGTGGGTGTTCCTTCATCGGACTCTTCCCCTGAACCGTCATCAGTCGTTTCCTCGCCCGGTTCTTCTGTTGCTTC
This sequence comes from Clostridia bacterium, assembly GCA_045579055.1. Taxonomy (GTDB): domain Bacteria; phylum Bacillota; class Clostridia; order Monoglobales; family Monoglobaceae; genus SIG440. The sequence goes on along the minus strand of JAZNLK010000195.1, from coordinate 3,765 downwards.
TCCCTCACCGCTGACCTCGCCGGATTCTTCGCCCGAAGTGTCACTTCCGTTTCCGCTGTTGCTATCCCCGGAGGGTGCAATTTCGGTGGGTCTTTCGGGAGTAACGGGAGTTGACTGCCCTGAGCCGCCGCCTGAATTTTCCTGGGGAGTTGTCTCTGTGGGTCTGTGGTTATCATCATCGTCGTCAGCAACATCGTTGGGAGCAACGGTTGAACCACCGCCCGAAGGAGTGTTGTCGTTTTCATCGGAGCTTGTCAGCTCGGCAAGTTCCTCTTTCATTGCTTCGTTTTCATCCCGAAGGTTTTTGTTCTCGGCAAGGATTGCCGGATCGTTCCAGACAACGGGATTGATTATAAAATAAAGTGCCAAAAAAAACGATATTAAAAAGACAAGAATTGTTCCGCCTCCGATACCGAAGCCCAGAAGGATTTTCTTGGTTCTTGGTGACATCTTCTTTTTTGTTGCCATTTTTTTCATTCCTTTCAGTAAAATCCGCACTCTCAGGTGCAAATGAGCCTAATTATACATTTTATAAAAGTATATCATATCTTCCAAAACTATTCAAGTCTTTATGAAAAATTTAATACAAAAACATCAAAGATTTCCGTCAAAGCATCAAATCCTGCAAAAAACCTGCCAAAGTTACATCAATCAACACTTTCACCGCTTGACAATAAAATAGAATTGTGTTTTAATTAATATAATAAGAATGTTTTATTCACACAATCCAGGAAGGGATGGTAAAAATGCCGAAAAACCGACTTGAATCCCGTCGGTCCTTTATTATCAATATGACTTACTTTGCCATAATAGCCGCGTTGGTTCTTTTGTTTTTCAGATACGTGGTTGGGTGGCTTTTGCCCTTTATCGTCGGTTTTCTTCTTGCCGCATCGGTGAATCCCATTGTCGCCAAGGTAACAAACAAAACGAAAATCAACCGCAAAATTTGCGGCTTTGTTATCTTGCTTCTTGAATACGTGGTTCTGGCACTTCTTTTCTGGTATCTGGGAACAAAAATACTGAATTCCGCTCAGGTTGTTTTCACAAGCCTGCCAAAATATTTTGATGACAATATTGTTCCCATGTGGAACAACATAAAAGACTCAATCAACCGTATGACAAAGGATCTTCCGCCCGAAACACTTGAACAGCTTTCGGCTGTTACCGACGGTGCATTCGGAGGTCTCCGTGATTTGTTTTCACAGCTGTCCGAAAGAGTTGTGGGCTTTGTTGCCGAAACAACAGGCAAACTTCCCTATTACTTCCTGAATGTCATATTCACCATTCTTTCGTCATTTTTCATCTGTATGGAATACGACAAAATAAAGGAATTTGTCAAAAAGCTTCTGCCCCACCGAATTGTTGACCTCATAAGCGACACCAAGCTCCAGTTGGGAAAAACTCTGTTGAAATATGCAAAGGCTTACGGAATAATCCTGGTTATGACATTCACCGAACTGCTCATCGGGCTTTCTCTTCTGGACGTTGAAAATGCTCTGGGCATTGCAGCCATAATTGCGGTTTTCGACATTCTTCCCGTTCTGGGAACAGGCGGAATTATGATTCCCTGGGCAATTTTCTCCTTCTCAGCGGGAAACAACTTCCTGGGAGTGGGGCTTCTTGTGGTTTATCTGATAACCATCATAATCCGCAACTTCACAGAACCCAAGATAATCGGTATGCAACTGGGACTTCATCCTCTGGTAACTCTCGTTACAATCTATGTGGGCTACAAAATTTACGGCATTATGGGAATGATTGGTCTCCCGGTTTTTGTAACAATCCTCATTGCACTCCACAAAACAGGCAGACTTAAATTCAAGGAAGAATTCTTCGGAATTGAACCCGACTCCGATGCCGCAAACAACGACCGGGAAGCTCCCGAAACAACGGCTGACGAAGGCTCCGAAGCTGAACTTACCGAAACTGTTTCAAAATGATATGAAAAAGCTGTTTGAAAACGAAAGTCTTCAAACAGCTTTATTTTTATGGGGTTGTTGCAAAATGAAAAAGTACGTAATCACGCACATTTCTCCCTCCATCTTTTTTATCACCCAAAATGCTCTCGCAAATGGCTGTTAAAAAGAAATCCGCAAGGATTTCTTCATCAAATAACAGCATTGCTGACTGAGGGAGAGACTTCAATCACAGCTTTGCATAGCAAAGCCACCACTTTTATTCTTTATTCTTTATTATTTTTTCTTTATTCAATATTCCTTATTCTTTTTGTATTATTTCCCAAAATACGGACAAACTACAATCAGTCTGAAAAACGAACGGAGATTGTTATGACTGATTGCAAACGGTACTGTCTTATTTTTCTCATAGGAGCGGCGGGTTACTGTCTGCTTGAAATACTGTGGCGTGGACACACTCATCCCAGTATGGCGGTTGTGGGCGGGATTTGCTTTTCCCTTATCCGCATAATCAACAGCCGCTTCCGTGCCAAATCCTATTTCTTCCGTGCTCTTCTTTGCTGCGGTGCAATTTCAGCCGTTGAGCTTCTTTCGGGGATACTTCTGAACATTGTTTTTGACCTTGCCGTGTGGGATTACTCCCGACAGCCCTTGAATTTTTTGGGTCAGATTTGTCCGCTTTATTGCATGCTGTGGTTCTTTCTGAGCCTTGTAATCCTGTTTTTCGGCAACAAGTTTCCACTGTTCAGCAGTTAATCCCGGCATCTACTTATTCTGGTCAATATGAACATCCAGCTGAGGGAAGGGAATGGAAATTCCGTTGTTGTCAAATTCCTTTTTCACTTCCTCCATAAGGTCAAACTTTACTGTCCAGTAATCATCGGTTTTGCACCATACCCTTGCAGTGAAATCAAGGGAGCTGGCACCGTGAGCCGAAAGCCGTGCAAAAGGCTCCGGGTCCTGCAAAACCTTTGGGTGTCTTTTCACAACATCCATAAGAATTTTCTTCACCACTTCAATGTCGCTGTCATAGGACACATTGAAAACCATATCCACTCTTCGTCTGTCCACGGCAGAATAATTCTGGATGATGGAATTTGTCAGATTACCGTTGGGAATGGTAATCACCTTGTTGTCAGGAGTTCTGAGGAAGGTATAGACAACCGAAATCTCCGAAACCGTACCTGCCGTCTCAGGGGTTTCAATATAATCGCCGATTCTGAACGGCTTGAATATGAGAATCATAATTCCTCCGGCAAAGTTGCTCAGGAAGCCCTGCATCGCAAGACCTATTGCAACACCGCAGGAAGCAAGTGCCGCAATAAACGAAGTGGCAGGAATACCCAAAATCATTGCAATTGTAATAAACAACAACACATTCAGGGCAATTCCGGCAAACCCCGCAAGAAACAGATGAGCACCCTGTTCCTCGGCAGTATCACCTTTTGCGGAATTATTTATTTTTTTCTTCAGCCATTTTATTATCTTCCGTCCCACTATAAGAACAACACCGGCAATAAGAAGTCTGATTCCCAAAGCCTTTGCCAGCTCCAGAAGATAATGCCCGAAAGCATTCCAATCCATATTTTTCACCTTTCTTTCCGAATCAAAGAAAAAGGCGACCGATAAGTCGCCTCAGACTGTCGAAAAACTTGCTCTACCGCAAGAAATTCAATAAAAAATGATGTATGGTATGGATTAAGTCATACCAAAAAAACGTAAAATACTAAAGTTTTAATGACGGGGCTTCATCGAGAAACCCCGTCATTACTTGCTTTTTGCGAAATCGTTCTCTACCGTACCCACGTACGCCGACGAAAACGATTTCACAAAATATACCTGCGTTTTT
>JAZNLK010000194.1:0-8538 GCA_045579055.1 Clostridia bacterium | reverse complement strand
TGTGCCTGCCCGTGTTCACAAATATGATCGCGACTATGACAGTGAAAAAAGATGCCATGCTGAATGCAGCAAAAGGCGGCTTCACCAACGCAACAGACGTTGCTGACTACCTTGTGAAGAAGGGTCTTCCCTTCCGTGATGCCCACGCAGTTGTTGGCAGAATGGTTGCGTATTGCCTTGACACAAACAAGGTAATTGACGCCCTCTCAATGGACGAATTCAAAGAATTTTCTGAACTCTTTGATGAAGACATCTACACCGCAATCTCCCTTGAAACTTGCGTAAACCTCCGCAAAATCCCCGGCGGTCCCGCAGTTGAAACAATGAAAGCGGTAATTGAAGGATATAAAGATAAATAGAAACTTACCTGCCCTGAGTGTTGCTCAGGGCAGTTTCATTTATGGACTTTTGTGCAAAAAATATGAACAAATGTGCTTTTTGATTTATCAAATCTTGTTTTTTACATACAATATTGTTAAAATATAAACTGGAATAGTTTTAAATCAAGCAGAGGTGAGTTGCTGTGCTAAAATATCCTTCCCCCCAACTGAATGAGCTGAATTTTTTCGAGTTGAACATCTTAGTCAACCATCATGTCTTGTTGGACAAGGAATGGACCTATGAACACTCTATTGCTCCTTTTTCACGCCTTTACTACGTAAAGAACGGTCGTGCAAAAATTTTTTTCGATGGTGAAGCATTGGAAATGACTCCGGGAAATGTCTATCTGATTCCTCCGGATGCGGAGATCTCATACAGATGTGAAGACGGCGATATTCTTGAAAAAATCTACTTTCACTTTTTTGCCACCACCGTGGAAAGATACGATTTGCTTTCCACGCTTCCGCAAGGTGTGTATGAGCTTTCTATTTCTGAGGTGAATGCCGAAAATCTGTTCTCCCTTTACTCAGAAAACAATTATATGAGTATTCTGAAAATCAAAAGCATTGTCTATCAGACTGTGGTTGCATTTTTCAGCAAATTCCATCAGGGCAATACAGAAATTAAGCAGTATTCCACGACTGTCCGTGACGCACTGAACTATATCCAAAGCAACTGCGATGCAAATTTCAGTGTTCAGTCTCTTGCAGATTCACTTTTTGTCTCAAAAAGCAAAATCAGCAAACAATTCAAAGATGAAACCGGAATGACAATAGGTCAGTATAACGAAACTCTTCTTTTCGATAAAGCAAAAATCCTTTTGCTTCGTGATTACCTTTCTATCCAGCAAATAAGTTCTACATTGGGATTTTGTGACCAGTTCTATTTTTCAAGACGATTCAAGAAGAAATTCAATGTTTCCCCCACCCAATACCGAAAAGGGCTCTTTGTGGAAAACTGACAAAAAAGTGCGTTAACACACACATCTCTCCCTCCGCCTTTTTCTGTCATTTGCAAGAGCAAATGGCTGTTAAAAAGGAATCCGCAAGGATTTCATCATCAAATAACAGCATTGCTGACTGAGGGAGAAACTTCAATCACAGCTTTGCATAGCAAAGCCACCATATTTATTCTTTATTATTTATTCAATATTCTTTTTTCTTTTCCTCCACCAACAGAACCTGAGAGGTAGTAGCAGATAAATATAGCAAAATCCCCTATAGCAGACCGTCCTGCCACAGGGGATTCTCTTTTTCTTCTCTTATTTTTTGTAAAAAAACTTATTTCACAATCTCAAACTGCTGTTCTTCATTCAGGTCAACAACAGTACAGTCATTTGCATATGTACATTCAGGAAGAATAATCATCGCAGTCAGCTGTTCATTATTTGCAGGCAAAGGCGCCAGATGCCATATTGCTGCATTCATCTTGACAAGAGTATGCTTCGGAACAATAAACGCCTTTGCAAGCTCCGTCACAGGAGTGCCTGCCGATGCAGGAGCCACGTGCAGAATCATATCGTCATCAAGGGGAAGAATCATTTCCCAGGTTGTTGTATGATATTCCTGCTGAGTAATTATCATCTTTTCAGGCTTTTTCACAACTATTGGTGAATATCCCACACGGTGTGTGCTGTCCGCATTAACTCTGTCAGGATAAAACTTGTGAATCTCACCGCAAAGTGCATATCCTTCAGGCTTATCCATAGTATAGAACTGACCGAAGGGTGCAAAAGCCTGAGCTGTAATAGGTTCCGCTTTTATCTGTTTCATATTTTTGTTTCCACCTTTCTGCTTGTGCATTCACAAGCCAAAACTAATAATAATTTTTTATTCTCAGTCAACCACAATCAGCAGAATAAATTCAAGAACATCATCCCCGATATTCTCAATACCGTGTCCCTGACCATCAGGAGTAAAGGTCACAGCCCCTGCTGAAAGCTCCATTTCTGTTCCGTTGTCATTGTAAAGAGCCTTTCCCGAAAGAATATAAAAGGTTTCGCTTTCACCGTGATGAATATGATATCCAACCGACGAACCCGGCTCCAGCTTTGCATGAGCAAATTTTCTGACCTTCGCAGGTTTAATAACTTCACTATTCAGTTTATCCATTGCTATGCTGCCTTTTCCGCCCTCAGCACCTTTTCTCACATCAATTTCTCTGTAATTCTTCTTCGAAACCACGTCAACATCTCCATTTCCAAAAATTATCTGCTTGTCGCAGCACACAGCCCCGACCACTATTACTCCGCAACAACAAGAGCCATAAACTCCAATACCTCATCCCCGGTATTTTCAAGGCTGTGTCCCTCACCGTCAGGTGTAAATGTCACATCCCCGGCAACCACATTTCGTTCAGTTCCGTTATCCGAATACAAACCTTTTCCCGAAAGAATGTAATAAATTTCACTCTCTCCACGGTGAACGTGATAACCCACCGTGGCCCCGGGTTCAAGCTTTGCGTGGGCATAAAGTCTGAGGTTTTCAGGAAGCTCCGGAAGGCTGCTGAACTTGTCAAGAGCAAGAACTCCCCGTCCGCCTTCGGCTCCGTTTTCAATCACAGGCTCTCTTTTTTTTTAATTCCGAAACCATTATTATATCCTCCATATTTTATTCTCAAAAACAACTAATGCGCACAGCAACACCGTGCGCATTATGTAATTTCCGGAAAGTTACTTTCTGGCAAAAAATCATCCGTATTCCGCAAAATTTACGGAAATCAATCCTCAACCTCTTCAATAGCCTTTGAAGTTGTGAAGAAAGCAATAACAGCAATCACCACAGCCAACATAGCAACAACAGCTCCGCCAATAATCCAGAATTTCTTTGACATACGTCATTCCTCCTTAAAAATAAATGTATCAAACTATGCTAAACCCGACGTTTCCGTTTTCGAACCGTCACTCCGTACAAACACAAGCAATCAATCTCTCCCAAAACTGTTTTCAAAGGCTTGTCCCGCAAACACATCGCATAAAAGCATAGAATTATTTCTTCTCTATTATATATCCATTTTTCAAAAAAGTCAATAATATTTCACCATTCAACACAATAGTTTTTTAGGAAAAAAAGCCCTCAAAACCAAGGTTTCCCCTCATCTTTGACGTTTCTTCCAAGACACAACCCCATATTTTGTTAAAATTGTCAAATACGGACTGAATTTACAAAACCCGGTTCACCTGCATTTGATGTATTCCAGCAGTCCTTGACAGCCTCGCACCACATCACGGTAGGTCTCATCAAAATTATCCGTATACCACGGATCCGCAATATCTCCGTCTTCCCCTGCAAAGAAAAGAAGCTTGTGCACCTTCCCCTGAGGGTCACTTCCGATTATTCTCAGAATATTTCTTATATTCATCCCGTCCATACCGATTATCATATCATATCCGTCATAGTCCGACTTTTCCATATGTACCGCCGTTTTCCCCTTTGTGCTAATACCGACGCTTTCGAGTTTTTTTCTTGTTCCTGTATGAACAGGATTTCCAATCTCTTCAAAGCTGGTGGCGGCAGAAGCAACACAAACCTCACCATCCATACCGTTTTTCTTCAGCATATCTCTGAACACAAACTCTGCCATAGGCGAGCGGCAGATATTGCCGTGGCAGACAAATAAAATCTTTTTCAAAAAGCATCCCTCGCTTACTGTAATTTAGCCCAATCTCTATTCAATTCTCTGAGGAATCAAGAACTCCTGACTGGCACTGTCAAGAGGCGACATCGCTTTGATTGATGTGGAATATTCCGTAGGGGTCATCCCCGTTGTTTTCTTGAACTGAAGGGAAAAATAATGAACACTTGAATACCCCAGCAATTCAGACACCTGTGAAATATTGTAATTATCCTCTCGCAGATATTTTTTTGCAAGTTCGATTTTCAGACGTATAAAATACTGAATGGGGCTGACACCGTAATTGGACCTGAAAATACGGTTAACCCCCATACGGTTGAGACCGCTGTATTTCATAAGATTTTCAATGGTCACCGTTTCGGCAATATGATCCATCATATAATTTTCCATAATATTCAGAATCGAATTGGAATTGTTCACCGTAAACGTTCTATGCTGAATGGCAGGGGAACTCTGTCTCAGGAACATAATCATAAGCTCTGAAAGATGCTGTTTAATAAGCTGTTCCGCTCCGATTACCGTTTCAGGCTTTCTCTGCGGCACCGCAGCATAAACATCACCCAGCGGTGTTGAAAATGAATTGGTGAACTCAGAAATTATCTTGGAAATGAGAATTTTCTGCTCCTGTCCCACCTTCAGAACCTTATCCTTGAAAAAATCCATAGCAGGCGAATCACAGGCAAAACTGACGATGGCAACATTGGGTGCAATCTTTCCGTTGGCACGGATTGTGTGCCACTCCTCAGGTTTGTGAAAAATAACATTTCCCTGACGCAAAATAATATCCTTGGAATCAGCCGTCGCCGTAACTTCACCCTTGTCCACATAAACAAATTCCCAGAAGTTGTGCGTTTCACCCTCGAACCTGAAGTCCTTGCCATATTCAAAATAATGAACGGAATAAAGCTTCCCTATTTCAATAACCGTTTCAAGCTCCGCACCGCCGTATCTCATTTCTTCATCACCTTTATCAATACATTCACAAATTGCCTTTGATAAACATATCATAACAAATAGCTTTAAAAAAATCAATCTTTTTGTGATTTTTATATACAAAAAAGTTACTTTTGAGTAAATACAAAGCAACTTTAGATATGTATAATATAATACGTCAAAAAAAATTAAGAAAAACGAAAGAAAAAAGAAGGAATTTAGGAAATCACGGCGAATTTACAAAATGGGTCGTATTGTGTCTCGACACCAAACCGACCATTTCGTCAAACGATAACTATTATCAGGAGATGTAATAATATGAATAAAAAAACAACTTTAGTAATTATGGCAGCAGGAATGGGCAGCCGTTTTGGAGGTCTCAAGCAAATTGCTCCGGTAGGTCCCAACGGCGAAATTATTCTTGACTTTTCAGTATTTGATGCAGTGAAAGCAGGCTTTGACAAAACAGTTTTCATCATCAGACGAGACATTGAAAAGGACTTCCGTGAAATTGCCGGAAGACGCATAGAAAAAATGACAGATGTTGAATATGTGTTCCAGGATATGGAGGACATCCCCCAAGGCTTTTCCATCCCTGACGGAAGAACCAAACCCTGGGGAACAGGACACGCCGTATACTGCACCAGAAACGTTGTGGATACTCCCTTTGCACTCATCAACGCAGACGACTATTATGGTCAGTCTTCATTCAAGATTCTGCACGACAATCTGGTAGCAAACAATGAAACCTGTATGGTCGGCTTCACTTTGGGAAACACAATCACCGAAAACGGAACCGTTGCCCGTGGCATATGCCACGTTGAGGACGGATTTCTGAAACGTGTTGTTGAGCATACCGATCTTGACAAAAACAGCGGAATTCCCCTTGACACCATTGTTTCCATGAATATGTGGGGTCTTCTTCCCTCTGTTTTCGGAAACATCGAAGAGGATTTTGTAAAATTCCTTTCAGGTCTCAGTAATCCTATGAAGGAGGAATTTTATATTCCATTTGTCATTGACAATATGATTCAGACCACAGGCGAAAAGGTTCGTGTTTTGGAAACCGCCGAAAAGTGGTATGGGGTCACATACAAAGAAGATAAAGACACCGTTGTTGAAGCAATGAAAAAATTCGTGAAAGAAGGTTATTACGATGGAATTTAGTCTACGTGATATTTGTGCGCAATTCAACGTAGAAACAACGATTGAAGGCTACGGAAACGGTCATATTAACGATACATACCTCTGCGAAGCAGCTCCGAGAGTTATTCTGCAGAGAATAAATATAAACGTATTCAAAAACCCCGATGAGGTTATGCAGAATATTTATAACGTGACCGAACATCTGAAAAACAAGATTATCAAGGCGGGCGGTAATCCCGACCGTGAAACCCTCAACGTAATCCGCACCCGTGACGGTCAGAATTACTATAAGCTTGACGACGAAAACTACTTCAGAATGTACAAATTCGTTGAAGACAGCATAAGCTTTGAGATTGTTGAAAATCCCATTCAGCTCTATCATGCAGGAACAGCCTTCGGAAGATTCCAGAATATGCTTGACGACTATCCTGCAGACAAGCTCTTTGAAACAATAGCGGATTTCCACAACACTCCCGAAAGAGTGAATCAGCTGAATACCGCAATCAGCAAAAATGCAGCAGGCAGACTGGCAGCAGTACAGAAAGAAATTTCATTTGCCATTGATTACTCAAAGTATGCATCCGCAATCACCGACGAAATGGCAAAGGGAACAGTTCCCCTCCGTGTTACGCACAACGACACAAAGCTCAACAACGTACTTTTCGACAAGGATACCTTTGAAGGAGTTTGTGTAATCGACCTTGACACGGTAATGCCCGGTTCAGTTCTTTATGACTTCGGCGATGCTCTCCGCTTCGGTGCATCAAGCGGCACAGAAGATGAACAGGATCTTGACAAAATCTGGTTTGATTTGGAGAAATTTGAACAGTTTGCAAAAGGCTTCCTTGGCGAAACAGCAAACTGCCTCACCGAAAAGGAAATCGAGCTTCTCCCTATGTCAGCACTTCTTATGACATATGAATGCGGAATCCGATTCCTTGCTGACTATCTCAACGGCGATGTATACTTCAAGGTCCACAGAGACCACCACAACCTTGACCGTGCAAGAACCCAGTTCAAATTGGTTCAGGACATCGAAAGCAAGTTTGATGAAATGCACGCAATTATCAAAAAATATTTATAACCCCATAGCGGTCGGCAAATGCCGACCGCTTCTATTTTTAAAATCCCTTTCTTTCCGCCACATCCCCCAAAACTCTTGCACAAAAGCAAAAAATATGATAGAATACTTTCGGTGATAAATATGAACAAAAATCAAAAAAAGGAAACACAGTGCGAAACCTGTGCGTATTTCGACTATGACTATGAAATGGATTGCGACGTATGCACAATCAATCTGGACGAAGACGAAGTCTCAGGCTTTTACGCCTCAGGGCACAATTCCTGCCCCTATTACAGTTTCTATGATGAATACAAAATTGTAAGAAAGCAAAATTAATAAATACTCTCTGCAATACCCAATGCCATCAAGTTGAGGATATAGGCGAAAATATCAAAAAAGCCTTTTCAAAAATTGAGGCTTTTGAACCTCAATATTGTTGATTAACTCCTCTGAATAAAATATGGTACACTCCGCTTTTGCTGATAGTTCTTGTGAGCCTGCTCATCCTATCACCCCTTTAGCAAAGTGTACCATATCTCTATTTAATTGCCAATAAGATGGTGCCAAAAAATGTACGTTCCCAAATGGCTCCCTGAAATATATGAATTTATTAGAAAAAACTATTGATATTGAAACAATTCAAATTGAAGAAGAAAACGGTTTAAAACAAGTAGAGAAAATCATTAAGGACTTCAGAAAAGTTATAGCGTAAATGTAAACACCCTCAGGGAAAATCAATCCTTGAGGGTGTTTGTTTATTCTTCGTCGTTTAATTCAATATCATCAAAAATAATTTTAAGGTAATCACGGCGACCATACAAAATACGATAAATTGAAACATATTCGTCATCGGCTTTATAGAATACAAGATAATTTCCGCTGACGATAAAGCGGTAATCTGTATCAAAAGGCACTTTTGTCGATAATGACGGTCCCATATGCGGAGAAATTTCCAAACGGCTATAATCGTCAATTATGCGTTTAATTACATTGTTAGCAGCTATTGGGTTTGATAAATCTTTTTCGATATAAGACTTGATTTCTTTAAGATCATTTAATGCAGTAGGGGTAACTCGTATTTTCATCATTATACTCCCAATGCAGCTTTGACATCGTCATTAGATAACCAGCCGTTTTCTTTTACAGATTTTTCGGCTTCGGCAAGTTTTCCCATAAGTTTAATGATTGCTTTTGTTCTTTCGTATTCTTCCATATCAACAATGGCATAACGACCTCTGCCATTCTTTGTAAGAAATACCGGCTCGTCAAATGAAATTTCTTTTAATACCTCTGCGTAATTTCTCAAATCTGAAACAGGTCTAATATTTGGCATATAAAAACCTCCTTTATTATCTGTTGTAATTATTGTATCATAATTTTAA
>JAZNLK010000193.1:0-2932 GCA_045579055.1 Clostridia bacterium | reverse complement strand
GTTACTGTTATGGTAGCAGTTCCGGGAGCCTTTGCGATAATATTACCTTTTTGGTCAACCGTCAAAATCTTTTCATTTGAGGAAATGTACGTAATGTTTGTGTCTGTTGCATTGGTTGGTTGAATTGTAGCCGAAAGGCTTGCCGTCTCACCTACACCCAGTTCAAGGGAATCCTTATCAAGAACCACGCCTGTTACAGCAATCTCGGAGCAGATTCTCACATTATCCAACTTAATATATGCATTGGCAATCTGTTCTTCGGTATACGAGGGGTATCCTGTCAGATAATCCCAGTTGTCAAGCCACATTGCAAGACGGCTTTCACCACTTGAAATACTGTGAGAGTAGGTCGCAACATCAAATACTGTATAAGCTGTTTCGTTTGCTTTCTTTCTGTAAGCAACAGATGTTCCACCATTATTCACAATCTTCACGTTATACCATTCGCCCACATCAAAGGTTCTCATATCAAGCTCATAAAGTCCTGCGGCACCTTTTTTCTGATAAGCGTGAAGGGCATAGAGAGGAGCACCCTTTTCAGACATATTACATATATCAAAAGACAAAACATATTCCCCTACGGGAAGTGGGGCAGTGCCATCAGGTGCATCCAATTGACCTGCCGGATAATAAGCCGCTTGTTTTGCGGTGCTTTCATCCCTTTTAAGCTGAAGAACCCAGTTGCCGTCTTCCTCCTGAACTCGTGACCAACCATATTTGTCATTGGAGAACAAAATGTTGCTTGGGTCTTCATAATCCTGATTGAACAACACACCTCCAACAACATTTACAGTATATGATGCACTCACACCATCCGCTGTTGCGGTGATTACTGACGACCCTTTTTTCAAGGTCTTGAACTTTCCCGTGCCCCCGTCAATCTCCACGACACTTGGATTTGACGATACATAAGACACCGTTTTGAATGTAGCATCAGTCGGTTCAATCACAGGCTGTATTGTACGTTCTTCAAGGGGATTAACCGTGAGTGCAGAAACAGCAAACGAAACCTTGGTAACAGGTATTTTTGTTATTGTGACACCGCAGGTTGCAACCTTTCCACCGTCCTTGGTGGTTGCATAAATTGTTGCTGTTCCCACTTCAACACCGGTAATGCTTCCGTTTTCCGATACGGTGGCAATGTCTTCATCCGATGATGTCCAGATTACATCCTGTACACTAGCATCGGAGGGTGTGACTGATGCATAAACAGTCTTTGTACTACCCTTACTTATTGAAAGTGATGTCTTGTCCAGCGTAATACCCGTAACTGCCACTCTGTCGATAACTGTAACCTCACATACGGCAGTATAACTGCCATCTGCCGATGTTGCGGTAATTGTAGCACTTCCTTTTTCAACCGCCGTAACCTTACCGGTTTGGTCGACGATTGCAACAGCTGTATTATCTGATGTCCATGCTATATCCTGATTGTCAGGCTCTGCAGGCGTGAATACCGGAGTCAGAGTCTCGGTCATACCTTGCGCAATTGTCATGCTTGTTTTTTCAAGAGCTATGCCCTCAACAGCAATCGCATCGGTTTTTTCAATTGTAAATGTGTCAAGAACATTGTCAGCAGGATTCACATCCGATGTATTTCCTCCAAGACCATAATTTGTAATGGTAAGAGCCTTGGGTGTTACGTCGATTCTGATTGCCTGTCTGCGGATTCCTGCATCAAAACCAAGAGCCTCCAGCTTTGCCTCATGTCCCAAAGATACTGCCGCATAATGGTTGGGAGCCGTATTATCATTACACTGTGAGCCTGATGCCGATGACCCTGTAACGTGCAGAACACCATCGGGGTCTGTTACCTTCACAGGCTTTGATGAAACCTTAAGATTTTCATAAGTCACTCCGTCCAAATCTGTCCAATTAACAAATGTTGGAGTTGTTGTTCCATCCTCATAAGTATAATAGTTTGAACCGGACGTATTGTTATAAGGTGTGATTTCTGACCACGAGGTATAGTTACCGTCAGCATTCTTTTCGGGCTTCAGGATATGTGTTCTTGTGTAAGTATGGTCATCTTATAAAATCAATACGGACACATATTTTTGCAAAAACTCACTTGTTCTCTTTTACAGAGATTTAGCCCCCCTCCCCTTATTTTTATATCAAGTTTTTATCACCAATTCCCGAAATTTTAGGGAATTGGCGATAATTTTTCTCTTTCATAGCAAACGGTAGACTTATATCATTGTTTTAACCTCCTCAATACATTATTGATTCAAAACGATATAGGCACATACACATCACTCTACTTCATAATAACTTTAACACTCAAGTCATCACAATCTCTGCTTTTGAAGTCAAGACCACCGCCTGTCGGATATTACCATAATCTTATCCTGGTCATATACAAGCATTTGTGGTCTGCCACCAAAGTATTTAAAAGCAAAGTTATGTGCCTTTATGGTTTCAAACACATTAAACGGAGTTGGTGAAAAATATGCAAACTTCATTCTGCTATATGATAATGTCATTACGAAAAAATACACTCGGATATTGTTTCCATACATACTTTTCATGTTATATTGTCCGTAGTCTACTTGACCTTCATATCCTGGGTTCACTTCGTCACGGATAACTCCTGTTCGTCTTGGTTTCAAAAGTCCGGTCTGTTCACGCAGTTTCTTAATGTACCGATAAAACGTAGCCGGCGGAATAGAAAAATCTGAAAATTCAAGCTTTAACCGTTTCAATAACAACGAATTATTGATTTGAGGACATATCTTAATCTGCTCAATCAAATACTGTCGATAATTATCCAACATAAATTCATGATGTTTCTGAAATGAAGTGAACTCCTCATCAGTTTTATTCCACCAGGTATATGCTGTTTTATACGACAAATTAAGCTTTTCGGATGATTTTAAAATAGACAAACCTAAAGTCGGATCGTAGCCATGTCGTTCTGTGAGCCAAGGAG
>JAZNLK010000192.1:0-20267 GCA_045579055.1 Clostridia bacterium | reverse complement strand
GGTTCCGATAAGCCCGACACACGTTTTGCTATGGAAATCACCGACCTTTCTGATTTGGTTAAGGATAGTGCTTTTGGCGTATTCGCCTCAGCTGTCGCTGACGGTGGCAGTGTTCGTGCAATCTGTGCAAAAAATGCGGCTGAAAAGCTCACAAGAAAAGAAATTGACAAGCTCACCGAATATGTTCGTGGCATCGGTGCAAAGGGCTTGGCTTATATCAGATGGATTGATGATGCTCCCACTTGCTCATTCGGCAAGTTTATGGCAGAGGGTGAGCTGGAGGCAATCATTGAAAGATGCGGAGCTGAAAAGGGCGATGTTGTATTCATTGTTGCGGACAAGAACAGCACAACACTTTCAACTCTGGGCTCACTGAGATGCAAGGTTGCAAAACAGCTTGATATTATCGGCGAAGGCTTCAACTTCCTTTGGGTAACAGAGTTCCCCTTCTTCGAATATGACGAGGAATCAAAGACATATGTTGCAATGCACCATCCCTTCACAATGCCTCAGGATGAATGTATCCAGTATCTTGAATCTGCACCTGAAAAGGTTACGGCGAAGGCATATGACCTGGTTCTCAACGGAACAGAGCTTTCCAGCGGATCAATCCGTATCAATGACTATGAACTTCAGCAGAAGATGTTCAAGGCTCTTGGGCTCTCCGAAGAAGAGATTGCGGCAAAGTTCGGATTCCTGGTTGAAGCATATAAGTACGGTGCTGCTCCCCACGGCGGTATGGGCATCGGACTTGACAGAATTGCAATGATTATGTGCGGTGCTGACAGCCTTCGTGATGTTGTGGCATTCCCCAAGGTTCAGAACGCATCAGAGCTTATGTCAAATTCTCCCGACGTGGTTGACGAGGCTCAGCTCAAGGAACTCAGCATAAAGATCGACATCGAAGAAAAATAAGAATTACGTATATGTGCTCATCGGGAGCCTTTGAATGGTCCCCGATGAAGTAATTGCTTTGATGCCGTTGTTGCTTCGCATTGGTGCGGAGTGCGGCAAAATCAAATCGGAGCAGGGATGTTTGTTTTGAACAAATATCCTCAGTCAGGAGGCGATTTTATGAAAAACAAAAAGATTATTGTTTCGGTAGCGGTTGCTTTGCTGTTTGTGATAGGCTGTGCGTTGATTTATGCTTTGTGGCCTGAGGAAAAAAGCAAGCCTGAGCCTGAAAATATTGAGGTTTTTGACCGTGTGACATCTGAAATAGTGGAATATTCGGTGAAGGACGGCGAAAAACAGTTTGTTCTCGTGAAAAATGATGGTGAATGGCAGATTCAGGGCAACGAAGCAGCGGTTCTTGATCAGACAAAGGTCAATGAACTTATGGGAAACGTATCTTTGATTTCCGTAAAGAATGTTGAATCGGACATTGCTGCAGCGACATTTGAAGCACAGATAAAACAAACAGTCAGGATTGTTCTTGCGGATGGTGAAGAGATTATTTTTGAGTTTGCGGATTTGGGCAGTGACAAGTGTGCTCTCAGAATTTCTGACCACGAAGATATTTATGCCGCTCATTTATCGTTAAGAGATATCTTGGTTGCAAATCTTGATAACCTTCGTGTGGCGGTAATATTTGAGGGATTGCTGAACGAAGCTGAAAAGATTGATTATTACAGCTTTACAGATTACGATAAAACAAAAACCGTTGTAAGGTTGAAAAATGCATATGAGATTTCAACCAACAAGAAGAATTCCTATGTTATGGAAACTCCATATTCCAGAGATGTGAACGATGAAAAGTTCGAACAGCAGATTTCCATTGTCATACCAAGACTTTCGGCACAGAAGTATGTTGAAAATCCGTCCGAAAACCTGGAAGAATACGGTTTGGATGCAGAATCCAGAGCGGTTTTGCAGTTCAGATGGGGAAATATGGACGAAAGTCTGTTCCTTGGAAAAACCGAGGGGAGTATGGTTTATGCCATGAAGAAGGGCAAGGAAGAGATATTACTTATTAATTCTTCAAGTCTGGCATTTTTGAATACGGAGCCGTTTTATCTGTTGGAGCCTTGTGTTCTTGGCGGCGAGACGGAGAATGTAACAGCTTTCAGCATACATAGAGGTGAAAGTGTTTATGCTGTGACGGTCAGAAAGGCATCCGACGGAACGAATCAGTATTATATAAACGAAAAGGCGACAAGCGAGGATTCGTTTTTGAATCTCAGAAATAAGCTTGCGGAAATCAGTCTGAAAAGTGAACTTCTGAATGTTCCTGAAGCTTCCGAAAAAATTACTTTGACGGTTGTTTTTTCAAACGGGCAAAGAAGACAAACTCTGACTTTTGTTCCAAGTGGCGAAAAAGATTATGCTATGTTTGAAAATGGTACAGCAAAATTTGCTGTTGATAAAACAACGGTAGACGGCTTTGTTTCAGAGCTGGATACCTTAAGCAAAAACCCGTTATAGGCGGGAGGAAAGGATAAACTTAAATGAAAAACGTATTTGACGTACTTAAAGAACGTGGGCTTATTGCCCAGATGACACACGAAGAAGAAATCAAAAAGCTTCTTGCTGAAGAAAAGATTACCTTCTATATCGGCTTTGACCCAACAGCTGACAGTCTTCACATCGGTCACTTTATGCAGCTTGTTGTTATGAAGCACATGCAGAACGCAGGTCACCGCCCCATCATTCTTCTTGGCGGCGGCACAACAATGGTTGGCGACCCCACAGGCAAAACTGATATGAGACCTATGATTACAAAAGAGACCATTCAGTATAATGCTGACCGTTTCAAGGAACAGATGTCAAAGTTCATCGACTTCTCTGACGGCAAGGCACTTATGGTTAATAATGCTGACTGGCTTCTTGACCTTAACTATGTGGATTTCCTCCGTGAGGTTGGTGTGCACTTCTCTGTTAACAGAATGCTTTCCGCTGAGTGCTTCAAGGCAAGAATGGAAAGAGGTCTTTCCTTCCTTGAATTCAACTATATGCTGATGCAAGGCTATGATTTCTATAAGCTCCACAAGGATTATGGTTGCATTATGGAATTCGGCGGTGACGACCAGTGGTCAAACATCATCGGCGGTATCGAACTTATCCGTCGCAAGGACGGCAAGGATGCTTATGGTATGACCTTCACTCTTCTCACCACATCAGAAGGTAAGAAGATGGGTAAGACAGAAAAGGGTGCTCTTTGGCTTGACCCCGAAAAGGTTACTCCCTATGACTTCTATCAGTACTGGAGAAACGTTGACGACAAGGATGTTATCCGTCTTCTCAAGCTTGTTACTTTTGTTCCTATGGAAGAAATTTACGAATATGAAAAGCTTGAAGGTCAGGAATTGAATGCTGTTAAGTGCCGTCTGGCTTATGAAGTTACCAAGATGGTTCACGGCGAAGAGGAAGCAAAGAAGGCTGATGATGCGGCAAAGGCAGTATTCGGTGCAGGAAGCGACGACAGCAATATGCCCACATACGAAATGGAAGCAGAAGATGCGGCAAACGGAATCGGCATCCTTGACCTTATGGTGAAGAGTGGTCTTGCTCCTTCAAAGGGCGAAGCAAGAAGACTTGTTCAGCAGGGCGGCGTAAGCATCGACGGCAACAAGGTTTCGGACGTAAATTATGTTGTTGAAAAATCAATCTTCAGCGACGGCAAGATTGTTATTAAAAAAGGTAAAAAGGTATTCCTGAAGGTTACAATGTAGTCGGGAATCCGCACATAGAATGGAGTGTAAAATATGGCAGAAGAATTGTCAAAGGTATACGATCCCAAAGCGGTTGAGGACCGTATATACAAAACCTGGGTTGAAAAAGGCTATTTCGGTGCAAAGCCCGACAAAAACAAAAAGCCTTTTACTATCGTAATTCCGCCCCCGAATGTAACGGGTCAGCTTCACATGGGTCACGCATTCGACGAAACCTTGCAGGATATTCTTATCCGTTACAAGAGAATGCAGGGCTTTGAGGCTCTTTGGGTTCCCGGAACAGACCACGCAGGTATTGCAACACAGATTAAGGTTGAAGCAGAGCTTCGTGAAAAGGAAGGTCTCACACGCTATGACCTTGGCCGTGAAAAGTTCCTTGAAAGAGTTTGGGACTGGAAGGAAAAGTACGGTAACAGAATTATCAGCCAGCTGAAGAAAATTGGTTGTTCCTGCGACTGGGACAGAGAACGTTTCACCATGGACGAAGGCTGTTCAAAGGCTGTTCGTGAGGTTTTTGTTAACCTTTATAACAAAGGATTGATTTACAGAGGTCCCCGAATCATCAACTGGTGTCCCAACTGTATCACAGCTCTCTCAAACGAAGAGGTTGAGCACGCTGAGCATGCAGGACATTTCTGGCACATCAAGTATCAGATAAAGGGTACTGACGAATATGTTGTAATCGCAACAACACGTCCCGAAACACTCTTTGGTGATACTGCGGTTGCTGTTAATCCCGAAGACGAAAGATACAAGGATATTGTGGGCAAGATGCTTCTTCTGCCCCTTACCGACAGAGAAATTCCCGTTATTGCCGACGAATATGTTGACAAGGAATTTGGAACAGGTTGCGTGAAGATTACACCTGCTCACGACCCCAATGACTTTGAAGTTGGTAAGCGTCACGACCTTGAAATTATAAAGGTTATGAATGACGATGCAACAATGAACTCTTATGCAGGCAAGTACGAAGGTATGGATCGCTACGAATGCCGCAAGGCTATGATTGCAGACCTTGAAGAAATGGGACTCCTTGTGAAGACCGAAGACCATTCACATAATGTTGGTCAGTGCTATCGTTGCGGAACAACAATCGAACCAATCGTTTCAGACCAGTGGTTTGTTAAGATGAAACCCCTTGCTGAAGCGGCAATTGAAGCTGTAAACAGCAAAGAAACAGAATTCGTTCCTGAACG
Organism: Clostridia bacterium; assembly: GCA_045579055.1. GTDB lineage: Bacteria > Bacillota > Clostridia > Monoglobales > Monoglobaceae > SIG440. The sequence continues at coordinate 15,400 of JAZNLK010000192.1, read as the reverse complement.
TTTCTCAAAGACATATATGAACTGGATGGAAAACGTTTATGACTGGTGTATTTCACGTCAGCTTTGGTGGGGACACAGAATTCCTGCGTTCTACTGCGATGACTGTGGCGAAATGACAGTTTCCAAAGAAGATATCAAGGTTTGTCCCAAGTGCGGAAAGCCCGTGAGACAGGAAGAAGACGTTCTTGACACATGGTTCAGCTCCGCTCTTTGGCCGTTCTCAACTCTCGGCTGGCCTGAAAAGACAGAAGATTTTGAATATTTCTATCCCACAAGCACTCTTGTTACGGGATATGACATTATCTTCTTCTGGGTTTCAAGAATGATTTTCTCAGCTTGCGAGCATACAGGAAAAGCTCCCTTCAAGCACGTGTTCATTCACGGTCTTGTTCGTGACGGTAACGGTGAAAAGATGTCGAAGTCAAAGGGTAACGGTGTTGACCCATTGCAGATTATTGATATGTTCGGTGCGGATGCTCTCAGATTTACTCTTGTTACAGGTGTTGCACCCGGTAACGATATGAGATTCCCCGTAACCTATGATCCGCCCGTTGAAAAGGGCAAGAACCCCAATCCTGAGGTTAATAAGATTGTTGGTGCTCCCGGCGTTGAAGCAAGCCGTAACTTTGCGAATAAGATATGGAATGCATCAAGATTTGTTATGATGAATCTCACCGTTGACAAGAATGAGCTTCCTGACCTTGCAAAGCTTCACATTGAGGATAAATGGATTCTCCACAGATTCAATGAGGTTGTCCGTGAAATCACCGAAAATCTTGACAAATACGAGCTTGGCATTGCTGTTCAGAAGCTTTATGACTTCATCTGGGATGAATTCTGTGACTGGTACATAGAGCTGGTTAAACCCAGATTCCAGGAAACAGGCGACAGTAACGAAACTGCACAGAAGGTTCTTATCTATGTGCTTTCAAATACCCTCAAGCTTCTCCACCCCTTTATGCCCTTTATCACAGAAGAAATCTGGCAGGCACTTCCTCATGATGGCGAAAGCATTATGATTTCAGAATGGCCCAAGTACAACGAGGCTCTTGTGAATGTAAAGGCTGAGCAGGATATGACAGTTATCATGGAAGCAATCAAGGGCGTAAGAAACGTGAAGAACGAAATGAACGTTCCTCCCTCAAAGAAGATTAAGTTCTTTGTGGTTACAGAGGATGCGGATTTGTTCAAGCAGGCAACGGCTTTCCTCGAAAAGCTTGCATCAGCATCCGAGGTTGATATCCGTGCCGACAAGGCAGGAATACCGGAGAATGTTGTTTCTGTTGTTAACCCCAAGGCTGAAATTCTTCTGCCTCTTGATGAACTGGTTGACAAGGAAAAGGAAATAGAACGTCTCACCAAGGAAAAGGCAAAATTGGAAGGCGAAATCAAGCGTGTTGAAGGTAAGCTCTCAAACAAAGGCTTCACCGATAAGGCTCCCGCTGCCGTTGTTGAAGAAGAACGCCAGAAGGGCGAAAAGTATAAGGCAATGCTTGAAAAGGTTCTTGAAAGTCTTGCAAAAATGCAATAGCTTGAAAGCGGCACGGTTTACACCGTGCCGCTGAATTGTTTGAAAACTTGCTCTACAAGAGTTTAAATCAAAATGGGTTCTTTTTCAAATATCGGAGTTTTTGAATCTCAAAGATGTTTCGGCTACGCTCAACATGACTGTCATGTTCGTCGTAATGCTGTTATCCCGAGTATCGTCGAGAGATTTTCTTGAAAATCTCTCCAAACATATGAGATATAACCGCTTTTGCTATAAAATCTCAACCATCACCTGCGGAAACGTTCTGTAATCATCAATTGTAAGATATGGAAAATCCGACTTATAAACCGATTCATCATTGCCGCCTAAACCATAATCGTCACCGATATATACCACATTTTCGTGTTCCAGATTATGTTCTTTGCAGTATTTATCAAGGGCATAATATTTATTATATGGAGTGGGCGCCATATCAAAGGAAGATGAGCCACCTACAAAAACTGTATAATCAGAAAAGGTCTTTGAGACATCATCATATATTTTTCTCCGCTTGACACGGTCAGGATCAAATTTCAGCTTATCCTCAGACTTTGCCGCTGTGCCAAGAAGTGGAAATGTCACACATCCCGACGGATGAAACTCCACGTTTTCGCCCGAAAATTCCGTGAATCCGTACTTTTCTCTGAGCATTGTCACCCTCTTCTCCACCGAAGCCTTATCTGTGGGAAAGGTCAAATCCCTCACAATATCAATGGTTTTTGTGCTTTCATTATATTCGCCGTACTGCAAGCCGTAATTTCCGATTATGTCAATGGAATACCCTCCCAACTGGTTAAAAATTCTCATTACCTGACCTGCGCCAACCATCAACAATTTATATTTTTCTGCCAGCCTGTCCAGTGCCGCCCGATTTTCCGCATCAAGCAGTTGCTTGTGCTGAGTCAGCGTTCCGTCCAAATCCATTGCCACAACTTTTATTAATTCTTTTTTCATAAACTTATATCCTTACCTTTTTGCCAATATGTTTAATCGGTTTCCATTCCTCCCGATAATTCATAGTTCAACCACAAAACAGTATATCTGTCTTTCAAATCCTTTGCATACATAATTGCATTGTTTATTTTTTCGGTGCCGTATAAATCATAGAACTCACTTATATCAAGCTCAACAAGTTCAAGCATATTTTTTATTCTTTCGGGACTTGGCATTTCAGCCAATATATCACGAATTTTTTTCTCGTTTTGCTTATATACAGCTTCTCTGTCCTTTTTGTATGACCCAAGCTTATCCTGAAGCTCAACACAGCCTGCGGCGACAGTTTTATATATTTCATTCATTTTTGAAATGTATTTTTCTCTTATATGTTTAGGTGCGATATTTTTGAATTGGGTTTTTTGTACTTTCTCACGTATTTGCGCGGTAATCACAGTTGAATATGCCACATCAATGCCGTGCGGAAAATAAGGTTCGGAATTAATTATTCCCACAATCTCAAAGAAATGTGAGAGATGATGTTCGCTACCCGATGCAGGTCTTGATGAGCCTGCAAAGCTCATCATAATTCCAACAACAATCAAAGCTTCCATAAGAGCCTTTATACTTTTTTCGTCCCTTTCAAGCAACCCATTTGCAGTATCAAGCATATTCTGTATCATATCATAAGTAGTATCATAAATATACTGACAAAAATACTCTCCGTTACCCGCCTCACTGAGCTTCCAGTCGCAAAGGGCTGAATACTTACCGATAATATCACCGTAGCCTGCCTTAATCATTTCCATTGGAGCGTTTTTGAGAATTTCTGTATCTGCAATAATGGCTTTGGGAAGTCCTGCCTTCACAGTTTCTTTCATTCCTTTGAGAATCATTGCTGCACCGTCAGAGGCATATCCGTCCATTGAAGGAGCGGTTGTAACAATCATATACGGAATCCTCGAAAAGAAAGAAACATATTTGCACAAATCCTGGATGACGCCAGACCCGATTCCGACAATTAAATCAATATCTTCAACCTGTTCATTTACCTTGATTATTGCAACCTCATCAGGAATAAGGAGTTTATTTCCTTCGAAAATGACTTTCTTTATGTTTTTTTCTTTAAGAACCTTTTCAACCGATGTTCCGGCAGCCGAATAAGTATTTTCGTCAGCAACAATCAGGATGCTTTTATATTCCGTACAAAGTTCCTTCATTCTGTTTACGGCATTTTTTTCAATATATACGTGTTCAATGGTACAATTATGCACTTTCCCACAGGAACATTCAACACCATTCAAAAGTTTATTAATATTCATAGTATTTCACCCGGAATTCCTTCTTTACATTTATTGATATATGTATTATAATGTTATTGTCAAAATAAATCAATAATTTATCAAGAAATGGTCATATATAGAAGAGTTTGTGAATAATTTTGAATAAAAATCAAAAACGGTCATAAAATAAGGGGTTAATTATGCTTAAAAATGAAAGAGAACGTGAAATAATCAATCTTTTGAAAGGTGAAGACGGCTTTGTAACGGTAAAAGCTCTTTGTGAAATGCTTTATGCCAGCGAATCCAGCATCAGAAGAGATTTGACGGCACTGGAGCAAAAAGGAATTATCAAAAAAACATATGGTGGTGCAGAGCTTGTCAAAAATTTTTCAAATGTTGTTTCATTTATCAAACGTTCTCACCATAACATAAATGAAAAAAAGATTATTGCCAAAAAAGCAAAAGCCTTAATTAAGGACGGAAGTATTATATTTCTCGATTCATCATCGACTTCCTTCTATCTTGCAAACGAAATTATCGGAAATAATACTCTCACAGTAATCACAAATAATATTGAAATTCTCTGCCTTTTGTCCAATTCTTCAATTAATGTAATTTCGTCGGGCGGAACAATGGGTGTTGAGAATCGAACCTGTCTTATCGGACCGGATGCACAATATATATTCGAAAACACATATGCGGACGTAGTCTTTTTTTCGACAAAATCTTTATCGGAAAATGGCGTTATTTCCGATTGCACGCGTGAAGAGGTTCTTGTTAGAAACTCTATGCTCAACAATTCCAAACAAAAAGTGTTCCTTTGTGACAGTGAAAAGTTCGGAACACAGTCACCATACAAACAAACAACACTTGACAGCGTTGATTTCATTGTTACCGAGCTTCAGAGCCCGCCAAAGTTTTTAAAAAGCGTCCCGGCTTTGAAATTTATTTAACCTATCTGCTTTATGAGGATTGATGCAGGGAGCAAAGCGGTTGTTTGGTTGTGCTGACGGTTAAAAAGTTTGTTGAAGGAAATAGACAAAATCAGTTTATAGCGCAACTTTCTGCACTAACGAAGGTGATGTAACGATATTTGCAATATAATGAAATGTTTTATCAAATACAGTTGACAAATGTTGTTGGCTGTATTTTTTTGTGCGTTTGTGGCATACGATACCTAAAAATAAAGAAGGAAAACTTTGTAAGAATAGAGAAAAGAAGATATGGAAAATAATGTAAATTTATATAAAGGGGGCGGGAAAATGGATATAAAAGTTGAAGCAATAGGAACAACGCTTGTTGTCAAATTATACGGTGAAATTGACCACCACACAGCATCGGAAATTAAAACTGTGATTGACAAGGAGCTTATGTTAAAGAATATAATTAACATAGTTATGGATTTTGACGGTGTGACGTTTATGGACAGTTCGGGAATCGGGATGATTGTTGGCAGATACAAGCAGATTACGGCACGAGGCGGAAAGATGATGATAATCAGGGTGAAGCCTCAGGTTGATAAAATACTTGAGATTTCGGGACTGAAAAAAGTGCTGGACTGCAGTCATTAAAACGGATTTTCTGAAAAGGAGTGAAAATACATATGGAAAATTATATGAAGCTGGAAGTCCCTGCCAAAAGCTGCAACGAATCCTTTGTCCGTGCGGCGGTTGCGGCGTTTTCGGTTCAGCTGGACTTGAGTGTTGAGGAGTTGGCGGATATAAAAACGGCTGTTTCTGAGGCGGTGACAAATTCAATTGTACACGGTTATGCCAATATGAAAGGGATAGTGAAAATATCATGCAAAATAATTGACAACTGCTTTGAGGTCGAGGTGGCTGATTTCGGAGCGGGAATAAAGAATATCGGACAAGCTATGCAGCCGCTTTTTACAACGGATTCCGAAAATGAACGGAGCGGAATGGGGTTCACGGTTATGGAAACATTTATGGATGAGCTTTCGGTACATTCCTGTCCCGGCGAAGGGACGGTTGTAACAATGAAAAAACGGATAAGGGGTTGAATGGGGTGCAGGCAAAAGACTATAATGTTAATCTTGAGGAATTGGTTGAAAAAGCAAAAAACGGTGATTTGTCTGCTCAGAATTTGATTGTTGAGGAAAATATAGGTCTTGTCAGAAGTGTTGTTAAAAGGTTTTTGGGACGGGGACATGAGCCTGAGGATTTGTTTCAGATTGGATGCATAGGACTTATAAAGGCGATACGAAAGTTTGATGTCAGCTTTGGCGTGAAGTTTTCAACCTATGCTGTCCCGATGATAATGGGAGAAATAAAAAGATTCATCAGAGATGACGGAATAATAAAAGTTAGTCGAAGTCTGAAGGAACTGGCGATTAAAGCTGTCAGTATACAAGAGTCCATGCGAAAAGAAAATAAGGAAATTTCTGTGGCGGAGCTTGCAAAACGCCTTGAGGTCAGTGCTGAGGAACTGGCAATGGCTTTGGATGCAGGAATGAAACCGGAATCCCTTTATGCTATGCCAAGTGACGATAAAGAAGGAAAACCCTTGATTGATCGTATTGAAAGTGGAGTGGATCTTGAAAGTGATATTGTCAACAAAGTTCTTGTCAGGGAAATAATTGAGGATTTTGATGAGCGTGAAAAAAAGATAATTATACTCCGGTACTTCAAACAGAAGACGCAAAGCTCTATTGCTGATATTCTGGGGATATCACAGGTTCAGGTTTCCAGACTTGAAAAGAAAATCCTTTCAGCTATGCGTGAAAGGCTGGAATATGGTGACAAAAAACAAAAAATAAAAGAATAATACTGCTGAATACTTGACGTTTTTGCTTCGTTATGATAAAATTTATAAGAATGAAGTTTTATGTAATGACGATTTGCATTCATATAACCCGAGGTGTAATATGAGATATAGAGGATATGTTGTTACCTATGTGGGAGAGAAGTTTTACAGCAGTACGGAGAATTTTTTTCTCAATGGTTTGTGCCGTGAAGAATATGACGATCCCAACTCCTGCGTAGTAAACAAAAATTTTAAAAGCAGAAACATTTATGCTCTTTCATCGGCTCGCAAGAGTGACGAAGATGAAGGCCCTTTGTCGTATATTGCAATGGATATTCTGAAGGATTTCCACGGCGGAGATTTTGACAAGGCCAGCGAGGAGTATTTCAATACTGCAAATACAGCAATTACCAGCCACGTGCTTGAAAAAAAGGATTCTCACTTTGAAGTGGATATTTCGGTTTTGTCCATAAACCATGATATTGCAACTGTTTATAATATGGGTGACGTACCTGTTCTTTATTATGAAGCAGGAAGCAAAAAACCGGTTAATCTTTCGGGAAAAGCTCCTGAAAGTGTTGAAGTGGAAAAAAATTATATCAACAAAAAGAATGAAGTTCAGACTGATATCCTCACAAGACAGAATTTGTCGCATATAGGTGTGCTGAATTCCGACTGTGAAATTGTTCCATATAAGTCTGAATCAAAACGACTGAGAAAAAAGACCTATTTTGTTTTGTGCAGCAAAGAGGTGTTGGAAAGCGTCGGTGAAGCAAAAATCTGTGAAATTCTTGATGATAAAGAAATCAAGAAAAAGGATAAGGCAATAAGAATTATTTCGCAAGCTGTTGAAAATGATCCTGACGGAAATTATTCAGTTCAGGTTGTGGTAGCAACTCCCGGACTGGCAGTTGCGGGTCCGGAGCTCAGGTCTTTGGGTAAATGGCTTGTTACTGCGGCTTTGTGTGTGATTATTTGTTTAAACGGAGACTATGTTGTTGATGGAGTATACAAAGTAATAGACGCATGCAGGTCGTTCATACAGAACATAACCGAGAATGAGGAAGAACAACAGGTTGATGATTTGAGATGGACACCCAGAGAGGAACCGGAAGACACTGATGAAAGTGATGTTGCTGAAGAACCGGAGAATTCAGAAACTCAGGAGATAACTCAGGAGGAACCTTTGGAGGATAATACCGACAATGAAGGTGAACAGACTCAAACTCCTGCACCTGCTCCAACTCAGCCGTCTTCTCAGCCATCAGAGACAAGACCGCAGCAACCGGCAGTTCAGGAACCTGCACAGCCGGCAGTACCCCAGCAGACACCTTCGCCTGAACCGGAACCGGAACCTCCGCAGGAGACTCCGCCTGAAGACCCTGAAATTCCTACGCAAGGTGAATATGAGTTGCCTGTTGTTTAGTTTTTGAAGGAACAGACAGATGCAAAGATAATAATTAAAAGCCCGAAAATGTCAAAGGACGTTTGCGGGCTTTTGTTGACACGAAATGATGCTTGTGATAAAATGATAAGGAGAAGTATTAGTAAAATATGGAGGCGGAACAGTTGAGTTATAAGCATTTTCAGAATACGGAATGTGAGTTTTATCCCTGTCACGAAACGGAGGAGCTTAACTGCCTTTTTTGCTTTTGTCCGTTGTATGATACGGATTGCGGCGGTGACTTCGTAATGATTGACGGCAAGAATGGCGAGAAGATTAAAGACTGCAGCAACTGCAATTTGCCCCACGGAAAAGACGGTTATGATTATGTGATAAATCGTCTCAAAGAACGGTAAACTAACCAAAATTCGAAAGGATTGAGGAGTATGAGCATAGAAAAAGAAATACTTGAATTGAGAAAAGAAATTGAGGAACATAACCGAAATTATTATGTTTTGGACAATCCCACAATTTCGGACTACGACTACGATATTCTTCTTCACAAGCTTATAAGGCTTGAAGAGGAGCATCCGGAATTTGCTGACGATAATTCGCCCACAAAACGTGTTGGTGGTGCGGCTCTCAAGGAATTTGAGCAGGTTGTGCACGAAATTCCAATGCAGAGCCTTGGTGACGTATTTTCAAGGGAAGAAATTCTGGATTTTGACAAGCGAGTGGCACAAGGTCTGGAGGGACAGCCCTATGAATATGTTGCAGAAATGAAAATTGACGGTCTTTCTGTTTCTCTGGAATATGAGAACGGAAGATTTGTGAAAGGGTCAACCAGAGGGGACGGAGTTGTTGGCGAAAATATCACCGAAAACCTGAAAACAATCAAGTCAATTCCGCTTGTTCTCCCTGAAGATGTTGAGCGACTTGAGGTCAGAGGGGAAGTATATATGCCAAAGGCGAGCTTTGAGGCACTCAATGAAGAACGAAAGAATTCCAATGAGCCATTGTTTGCCAATCCCAGAAATGCAGCAGCAGGCTCGCTCAGACAGCTTGACAGCAAGATTACGGCAAAGCGAAATCTTGATGTTTTTATCTTTAATATTCAGCAGACGACAAAGGAGCTTTCAACCCACGCAGAAGGTCTTGAGTGGTTGAAGTCTTTGGGGTTCAAGGTGAGTCCCAGAAGAGATGTGTTTGCCACAATGGAGGAAGCCTTTGACGAAATACTGCGGATTGGTGAAGAACGTCCCAATCTTCCCTTTGATATTGACGGTGCGGTGGTGAAGGTGAACAGCCTGAGACAGCGTGATGAGCTTGGAACAACAACCAAGGTTCCAAAGTGGGCAATAGCCTATAAGTTCCCTGCGGAACGCCGTGAAACAACGGTTGAAGATATTATAGTTCAGATTGGAAGAACGGGTGTGATCACACCCAATGCGGTGTTGACGCCCGTGAGAGTTGCAGGTTCAACAGTCAGCCGTGCTACGCTTCACAATGAGGATTTTATCCGCGAAAAGGATTTGAAGATTGGTGACCGTGTTCTGATTCAGAAGGCGGGGGATATTATTCCCGAAGTGGTTGAGGTTCTGAAAGAGAAAAGAACCGGTGCAGAGCGTGAATTTGAAATGCCGAAGGTGTGTCCTGCATGTGGTGAACCTTTATTCCGTGAAGAGGGCGAAGCCGCAACAAGATGCGTAAGCACAAACTGTCCTGCACAAAAGGTGCGGAGTATCATTCATTTTGCATCCAGAGGCGCTATGGACATTGAGGGTCTTGGTGATGCGGTTGTTGAACAACTTGTTGACGAAGGATTAATCAGGAATACGGCAGATCTTTTTTATCTTGAGTTTATGGATTTGGTGGGGCTTGACCGTTTTGGCGAAAAGTCGGCACAAAACCTTATTGATGCAATTGAAAAGGCAAAACAGAATCCTCTTGACAAGCTTCTTTGCGGCCTGGGAATCCGCCTTATCGGTGCAAAAGCGGCAAAGAACATAGCACAACATTTTGGAAATATGGACAGCATTATGTCGGCAACGGTTGAAGATGTTTCGGCAATTGATGATGTGGGCGACAAAATGGCGGAAAGTCTTGTCCATTATCTTTCAGAACCTGAAACAAAAGCTTTGATTGAAAGAATGAAGATAGCTGGGGTAAATATGATTGCGGAAGAGCGTCCCACGGGCGGCAATTTTGAAGGAAAGACCTTTGTTCTTACCGGAACACTTCCCACTCTTAAACGCTCCGAGGCACAAAAGCTTATTGAGGATAATGGAGGCAAGGTTTCAGGCTCGGTTTCAAAGAAAACTGACTTTGTTGTTGCCGGTGAAGAAGCCGGAAGCAAGCTTGACAAGGCAAATGCCCTTGGTGTTGCGGTTATAACCGAAGAAGAACTGCTTGAAATGTTGAAATAATTTTCAAAAACTATTGACAAATTGCTCCTACAAGTGTAAGATATAATTAGTCCTACACTTGTAGGAGTATTCTTTTGCAAAAGAAAATATGGGGGTGATTTCGGTGAAGGATACGAAGGAAATAAGCGGAGCCGAACTTGAAATTATGGAGGTGTTGTGGAAGTCGGACGAGCCACTGAGCATTCAGGAGGTTTGCGACGGTATTGAAGATGAAAAATGGAAGTATAACACGGTTGGCACAATGCTTCTTCGTCTCGGTGAAAAAGGAGCGGTCAGTTCTGAAAAGGTAAACAGAGTTATTCGTTATTCACCGGTGCTCAGACGTGAAGAGTACAAAAAGGAGCAAACGTCAAAGTTGATTTCAAAGCTTTATGGTGGTTCTGCCCGTGAGCTTGCGGCATCTTTGGTGGGCAACGGTCAGATGACTAAAGAAGACCTTGATGAAATCAGAAAAATGTTTGATTTGAAGTAAAGGAGAACGGAAAATGCTTGCTGAAGTGTTTAAAGCTGTTATCATAATGTCGCTTATGGGTGGCGGAGCAGTGCTGGTTCTGCTTGCTTTGAAACCTCTGACGGAACGGTTGTTTGATGCGAAAAGCCGGTTTTTTGTTTGGCTTGCGGTGTTGATTGTGTTTATACTTCCCATGAGGTTTGAAAACAAACTCAGTCTTCCCGAACCGGTTTCACGGAGCCTGAATGTGGGAACGGTCAACAAAGCCCCGACGGTTTCGGTTGTCGAAGATTATAGCGGAGTGTATATGACAGAACGTGAACCGGAGCCTCAAAAAGAATTCTGTGATTGGGCTGAACTTCTGGCTGTTTTTTGGGTGACGGTTGCAGGGTGCTTGTTTGTGGGGACAGTTTCGAGCAATATAAGGCTAAAGCATAGGCTTTATAATAATTCGACACACTGTGCAAAGCATGGAAAAATCAGCATAAGAGAAACGGCACTGGTGGGAGCTCCGCTGCTTGTGGGGTGGCTGAAGCCTGTACTTTATGTGCCTGACGGGGTGTTTGAAAGTTCCGGAATGACCTACATACTTGCACACGAAGAAATTCACTTGAAACGCAATGATATTTGCATAAAATGGATAGTTGCGTTGGTGAAGTGCGTGCATTGGTTTAATCCATTGTCGTATGTTGTTGCACGAAGGATTGATGAAGCTGGTGAGATTTCCTGCGACACAGAGGCAACAAAGTCAATGGATAAGGAACAACGGCATATGTATATGCAGGTGATTATGGATGTTTCGTATAACGAAGTGAATTTCAGAAAATCACTTGTCGTGGGTTTGTCAGCAGAGGGAAAGTGCCTCAAAAGACGATTTGAAGCCATAAAGCGGACTCCAAAAAGAAGTCGCTTGGCGGCGATATTTGGCGGATTCATAGTAGGGATGGTGATTGTTTTCTTCGGGTGTGTTGGCGGCATAGTCCGTGGCAGTGAGACAAAACCGGAAGACGCTGCACAGCTGGTGCTTATTAAAGCCAAGAACGAGCCTCAGCCGGAAAAAGAGGGTATTGAAGAACAACAAGAGAGACAGCCTGAAAGTGATGTTCAAAAACCGGCGGAAAAGGCGAAAACAATCGAAACAGAAAAAACTGTTGTTCCCGAAACCGAGCCTTCTGAGCTTTTGGAGGAGGATATCTCTGAACCTCAGGCTTTGCCCAAGGCGGCGATTCGGGGCGAGTTTAATTCTGATGGCGGTGACAGCCGTTTGATTAAAGGTGTTTCCGCTGATGGTGACGGATGCATAAATGTGGAAATACACTCCAACGCCCAGGAAGCAGTTGATATTTTCATTAGTGATCCGGAAAGCGGAAAAGGGGTATACAGCTTCACTATGCCTGTTCCATATGAAAATGCCTATTGTATTGAAGGGCTTGAACCAAATAAAACTTACGATATTGTGCTGAAGGGCACAATGCGGAAGGATTGGAATATTGAAAGTGAATATATTATTTTTTAGGGAGGAAGAATATGAAAAAAATTTTATGTATTTTGCTTGTGGTAGCATTAAATTTGTCTGTGGTTGCTTTTGCGGCACCAACTGAAGAACAGTTGAAGGATTTGAAGAATTTGCGGATAATGGTTGGCGATGAAGACGGAAATATGCGTCTTGATGACACAATCAGTCGTGCGGAAGTTACAAAAATGATTTGTACAATTTATGGGTTGGATCTTGACACTTTTGCAAACAATGTTGAACCCAGCAAGTTTCCTGATGTCCCCGACAGCCATTGGGCAAAGAATTATATCAATGCAATGAAGGATTGCGGAATAGTCCAGGGTGATGAAAAGGGCAATTTTAATCCGGAAGCGGACATTACCAATGAAGAGATTATAAAAATGCTTATCACTGTGATGGGATATGGTCCCATGGCTGAACAAACAGGTGGATACCCCATGGGATATACACGGACTGCACAGAAAATCGGGTTGACCGAAGGCTTGAAGCTTAATATTGAAACAGCGGCAATCAGAAGTGATGTTGCACAGATGTTTGCGGTGGCTCTTGATATTCCCATTATGGTTCAGACTTCGTGGAGTGCTGACGGTTCAACCACATATCAGATTCTTGACGGCAGTGCGGGGACTGAAAGAAAGACAATCAGGACAATGTATTTCAGTTCTGAAGAAATTGCAAAATTAAGAGTTGAAAAGGTTGAAGAGTGAGAAAAAGAGCGGTGTGCCGTCTGCACACCGCTTTTGCTGTGTGCAGAAAACCACGCGATGGTTGAAGTAGTAAAATAAAAGTAGACACATGGAAAACCACCATGTATCTACTTTAGTCTTTAATATAAATCAATATATCCTGTACCTGACAGTCAAGAATGTCGCAAAGGTCATTTAATGTAACTGTGCTTATGGGTTTGTTGTGTTTGAGCCTGTCAAGGAGACCACGGCTTATATTGTAATCCTTGATGAGTTTGTATGTTGTAATGTTTTTTGTTTTTAAAGTTTCATAAAAGGGTTCATAACTTATCATTGCATTTCACCTCAATACAATGATAAAATATACTCTGCTACTTGACAATTACCGATATATAGGGTATAATTAAATTGTTGCTACACAAAATAAATAAAAAGGCTCCCTCTGTGAGGGAGCTGGCGAACGAATGCGAGACTGAGGGAGTACCAAAAGCTATTTAAACTCCCTCCGCCAAAACTACGTTTTGTCACCTCCCTCGATGAGGGAGGCTTTTTATTTACAAACTCTTTAATTTTGCCTCCAAGCACTCCTTGATTGACTTGGGAGTTGCTTTTCCCTGGAGACCTCTGTTTGCCTGACCCATAAAGAAGCCGAAAACAGAAGTCTTTCCGTTTTTGTAGTCTTCAACAAGATCCTGTCTTTCTGCAAAGAGGTTGTCAATGAAATCATTGATTGCACCAAGGTCTTCTTCAACAATGAAGTTGTTCTTCTTTGCAATTTCCATTGGGTCGCCGCCTTCTTCAAACATAAAGCGGATGATTGTCTTTGCATCGTTTCGGTTGACAGTGTTCTTGTCAGCCATTTCGCAAACCTTTGCAAAATCCTTTGCCGAAACGGGAATTTCCTCGGAATCGGTTTCCTTGACACGTCTCATAACCTCTGTCAGGAACATATTTGCAACGCTCTTGTATTCGGGGTAGATTGCAACTGTTTCGTCATAGAAGTCGGAGATGTATTTTTCAAGGGTAAGAACTCTTGCGTCCTCGTCGGTGAGCTTATATTCATTCACATACTTATTTGCTCTTTCGTGGGGCAGGAGAGGGATTTCGCTCTTTGCCTTTTCGATATCTGCATCTGTGAATGAAATTGCCATAATGTCTGGTTCGGGGAAGTAGCGGTAATCATTGGCGTTTTCCTTGCTTCGGAGCGATGATGTTGTTCCTGTTGCATCGTCAAAACGTCTTGTTTCCTGAACAACCTTGCCGCCTTCGTCAAGAATCTGCGTCTGTCTTTCAATTTCACATTCAATTGCTCTCTGAATTGAACGGAAGGAGTTAAGGTTCTTGATTTCCGCTCTGTCGCCAAGTACAGGTGAGCCTGCAGGCTTTAGTGATACGTTTACGTCTGCACGGATTGAGCCTTCCTGCATTTTTGCATCGCAGACATTGAGATATTTGAGATAAAGGGCAATCTTTGAAACAAATTCTGCCGCTTCTTCTGCCGATGTGATGTCAGGCTCCGAAACAATTTCAATCAGGGGAACACTACAACGGTTGTAGTCCGCCCAGCTTTCGCCGTGATAATCGTCGTGAACCATCTTTCCGGCATCTTCTTCAAGGTGAATCTGGTGGATTCTGACTGTTGTTCCTGTTGAAAGCTCAATCTTTCCGTTTACGCATAATGGAAGGTCAAGCTGTGAAATCTGAAACGCCTTTGGAAGGTCGGGGTAGAAGTAGTTCTTTCTGTCGAAGCGTGTATAGCGGTTGATTTCACAACCGAAGGCAAGTCCTGCACGGATTGCATAATTAACTGCTTCGTGGTTGATGATGGGGAGCGCACCGGGCTGACCTGTGCAAACAGGGCAGATGTGAGTGTTGGGGTCGCCGCCGAAGGAGGCATTGCAGGTGCAGAAAGCCTTTGTTTTGGTTGAAAGCTCGGCATGAACTTCAAGACCGATGACTGTATCGTATTTAGCACACATTGTTTTTTACCTCCTTATATATTTGCTGTGGGATGTGCGAAATTCTTTTCGTATACATCCGCAAATTGAATTATTCTTGCATCGTCAAATCTCTTTGCAGAGAGTGAGAAGCCTATGGGCATATTGTCGGAATTTACACCGCATGGAACCGAGATTGCAGGGATTCCTGCAATGTTTGCCGTAACCGTGCAGATATCCGCAAGATACATCTTTACGGGGTCGTCAATGTTTGCGTCAATTCCGTATGCAACCGTGGGAGCAGATGGTGTCAGCATAACATCGCATTTTTCAAAAATCTGATCGTGTTCAAGGCGGAATTGCTGGCGAACAGCAAGTGCCTTTTTGTAATATGCGTCATAGTAACCGCTTGAAAGAGCATATGTTCCCAGAAGAATTCTTCTTTTTACTTCTGTGCCGAAGCCTTCCGCACGGGATTTCTTTATAAGCT
>JAZNLK010000191.1:0-13604 GCA_045579055.1 Clostridia bacterium | reverse complement strand
GTAAAAATCTGTTTATCTGTATGTTCTGCTGAATCATAAGCAATCTTTACAGCTCGGTCAACCCCAAAGCAAAACCCCGCTTTTTCAGCAACTCTTATTATCATATATCTTCGCTCCCGCCAACTCAGCAATCTTCGGCATAATCATTTCGTCAGTTATTTTCTGAAGGTCTTCAGAATTTAATTTTTTGTCATAATACTCCGAAATGTCTATGTATTCACCTACCGTAAGCGTTACCTTGCTTCGAAAACGATATGTTGTCTTTATGCCAATAGGAAGAAATCCCACTCCAGCCTTTGCGGCAATCATGGCAGCCCCCTGTTTGCCTTCACCAAGGACACCCGGCGTTTTTATTCTCTTGCCTTCAGGGAACAAGGTCAAAGATTGACCGTTTTTAAGGATTTTGATTGCTGTTTTAACTGCAGAAATGTCGTTTCCGCTTTTCTTCACAGGAAATGCACCAAAAGACTTAATAATCCATCCGACAATCGGAACCTTAAACAAACTTGCTTTTGCCATATATGCCATTTTAACCGGCAAAAAAGCTGCAATAAGCGGAGGGTCAAAATAACTCATATGATTTGGCACAACCAAAAAGTTTTTATCTTTTGGAATGTTTTCAAGCCCCACAAGTTCAATTTTGAATAAAATCCTGTAAATACCCCTGACCAGGGCCAAAATAAATCTTTTCATTATCTTTCTCTACTTTCACGAATTACTCCAAGAATGATTTCAATTGACTCCTGAAGGGTTTTTCCGGTGGTATCAATCAGAACACTGTCTTCTGCAGGCTTCAGGGGTGCAATTTCACGTTCGGAATCATTTTTGTCACGATATGCCATATCACTTCTGACTTCCTCAAAATCACAATCGACACCCTTTTCCTTAAGCTCTGTGTAGCGGCGCATTGCACGTTCTTCCACCGAGGCTGTAAGAAAAATTTTCAAGTCCGCATTTGGCAGAACCACCGTTCCGATATCTCTGCCATCCATAATTACATCAGTTTTTTCAGCGATGCCACGCTGCAAGCCAAGCAGTTTGGCTCTCACAGCAGGAATTTTCGAAACATCCGATGCTGCCACAGAAACCTCCGGCATACGTATCTCAGTTGAAACATTTTCGCCGTTCAGAAAAATTTCCTGTCCCGCCTCACCGTGAGATATATCAACCTCAACCGATGAAAGCATATTTTCGATTTGTTCAATATCAATATTCGGCTTCAGTCCTGCACGCAAAGCCGCAAGTCCCACAGCACGGTACATAGCCCCCGTATCAATATATACAAATCCCAATTCCTTTGACACAGCCTTCGCCATTGTGCTTTTTCCTGCTCCTGCAGGTCCGTCAATTGCGACTTTGAATGTAGCCATAAAAATCCCCTTTCGAGTCTCATTCACTAATCAAGGTTTTCTTTGAGACTTTCTCTTTTTTCTATCAGTTCATCAATTTCTCTGCACTTTTCTTCAACAACATCAGAAATCTCACGGTCTTCTATATATGCAAGATACAGTTCTCTTCCTATCTTCGCATAAAGACTTTCAATTTCCATGTTATAGTCATAAATCCGATATTTAACTTTTGAATTTGAAATTATTTTTTCAGTTTTTTTCACAGTCTTGTATGCAACTTCACCTGTTGTCTTTTTTATTTTTGAAAAATAATCCATAATTACTCCTTTTCAAATATGCTTTACACATTAAATCTGAATAGAATTATATCCCCATCTTCAACAGTATATTCCTTGCCTTCACTTCTCACAAGTCCTTTTTCCTTTGCCGCTGCCATACTTCCGTTTTCCATAAGGTCATCATATGCAACAACCTCTGCACGAATGAATCCACGCTCAAAATCTGTGTGGATTTTGCCTGCTGCCTGAGGAGCTTTGGTGCCCTTGGTGATGGTCCATGCACGAACCTCAGGTTTGCCCGCCGTCAGATAGCTGATGAGCCCCAAAAGCTTGTAGCTGGCACGGATAAGCTTGTCAAGTCCCGATTCTTCTGCGCCCAGTTCCTCAAGGAACATCTGTTTTTCATCCTTGTCCAATTCTGCAATTTCTTCCTCAATTCTTGCGGAAATAACCATAACTTCCGACTTTTCTGCCGCCGCAAATTCACGAATCTTTGCAACAAAGGGATTTTCATCGTCAGCTTTTGCATAATCATCCTCTGCAACATTTGCAGCATAAATAACAGGCTTGAGACTGAGGAGCGAAACCTCCTTCAGATATTCCTGCTCATCATCAGTATAATCAAGTGCTCTTGCACTTATTCCTTCTTCCAGCTTGGCTGACAGACCTTCAAGGAAATCAACTTCAACCTGGAACTTTTTGTCACCGCCTTTAAGCTGTTTTTTCAGGCGGTCAATTCTTCTTGCAATAATTTCAAGGTCAGAAAGGATAAGTTCAAGATTTATTGTTTCAATATCACGAAGCGGGTCAACGCTTCCTTCAACGTGAACAATGTTGGTATCCTCGAATGCACGTACTACGTGAACGATAGCATCAACCTCACGGATATTTGAAAGGAACTTGTTTCCAAGACCTTCACCCTTGCTGGCACCCTTAACAAGACCGGCAATATCAACAAATTCGATTACCGCAGGAGTAACCTTGTCAGGGTCATACATTTCAGCCAATTTATCAAGTCTGCTGTCAGGAACAGCAACAGTACCCACATTGGGTTCTATGGTACAGAAGGGATAGTTTGCAGATTCTGCCCCTGCCTGTGTGATTGCATTAAAAAGTGTGCTTTTTCCAACGTTTGGAAGTCCGACTATACCAAGTTTCATAATTTATCACTCTTTCGTATATTATTCCATAAATAGACTTATATATTATACATTATTTTTCTATCAACTTCAAGTGTTTTTTTTCATTTCGCCAAAATAAACACCGCACAGTCATAAATAACACTGTGCGGTATACTTTTTAACCGATTCTGTAGCCCCTTGAGGTCAACTCAATTATTTTTTTCATCCCGGCTTCTTTGTTTTCAAAAAAAAACTGCTTCGCCTGAAAAGTTTCTCTGAAGGTTATTATCTTTTTATTATAATCAATCCACACAGACCATATCATTATCATTCACCAATCATTACCACCTGCGGTATGGGAGCTTTTTCCTGTTCCTCGGTCCACTGCCATTGAGGAACAAACTCTTCCGCTCTTCCCTCAATAATATATTTACCGTCTGTGGATTTCAGTTCAAATTTTCCGTCAGGCAAAAATGTAATAACTGCATCAAAAGAATCTATACGCGTGTTGTTTCCTTCGGTGAAATACAGTTCGGTTGCAAAGGTATTTTCGTCTATGACGGTCAGTTTTGAATCCAACTCGCTGTGTATTCTGTAAAACTCCATTTCCGCACCATTTTCTCCGTTGTAAGTATCAAACTGTATACTTGCATCAATAAGTTTCCTTTCTTTGTTGTACCATACGTTACTTTGCGTCTTACTGCCACGCATTACCTCTACTCCGTTTAATTTAACAGCTGTCGGCACAATAAATTTTTTTACAGTTTCAGGATACTCACTCATTTTTCCGACTTCTCTTGCTTTTTCATTATACTCTTCAGATACAGTATTGAACCCGTTAAAAAACATATCAAGCTTTAATTCACCAATCTTAACTCGTGTTGTCAGGAAATCCAGCACTCCGTCACCTGCAGGAATGGGAAGCTGCATAATACGACCTTTTTGATTGTCATATAAAGTTTCACCATCAATTTCAACAGTGAACAGACCCTCCAAATCACTGCCCTTGCTGTATATACGAGTTACTTTGTTTAACTTTATTTTCACGCTTCCTTCTTTTTCAACATCATTCAAGTCAAAGTAATTATATGATGCTTCAAATTCAGTACGATAGCCGGTTTTTGATATTCTTGCATTGCCATTATACGTCATAGACGAATAAGTAGAAAAAGGATTTTCTCCAAAAAGTTTTTCCATCTGAATATAATCGGTATAATATTCAGCATTCGCACTTTCAAAGCCAAACAACATCAGTGAAGTAAATTTTGATGTCCTTTTTAGTCTGTTGAATGGCAAATTTAAACTCATCGCTTTATTCTCATACAGTTTCAGTTTTCTCAAATATTCATAAGGAACATAGGTTATTCCGTCTTTAAGATAAGGAGCATTAGACAACGTATGTTTTTCTCCCGCAATTTCAACTTCCTTGCTGCCGATTTTACAGATTGTTGACCACGAATATTCGGAAGGGATTGTTCTGACCTCTTCCGGCTCAGATGAATCCGAATCGCTATCCGCCTGAAAGCCCAGCGAATATAGAGTTGTCTCGTCTGACCATATTTCAACAGTAATTGTGCCGTCATCGTATTTTATCTTATCATTTTCAACATCACTCTTGTTCAGAAATTCTCTTAACGGCAAATAATATTCACCGTTCTTCTCTATGGGAACAAACTCATTATAGCCTTTGTCATAGCCGTTATAGCCCCAGGTTGAAATATAAACATAATCATCGTTCAATAACGACGAAATAAAGGGTTCGACCGTATTGGCAAAAGAAATGCTGCTCAAAACCGTCACCACTATGACCGTCATACAAACAATTGTTGTAAAAATACTTTTCTTCCTTGTCTTCATAATCATTTCGAACCTCCTCATCAGTTGTTTTTTGTTTTTCGCCATATTGCTTGACAGCGAAGGCGATTTTTGACAAACCATCGTCAATATCATTTCGCTGTATCTTCTTTTTCCTTCCTTATCCATTCCCTTGGTTACCTGTTCATCACAGGCATATTCACACACTTCCCCGATAAGATTAACCATAAAATATGTAACCGGATTAAACCAGCACACAGAATTTATAAGCACTGCATACAGTTTGAGCCATGAATCATGATGCTTATAATGCATCATTTCGTGACGTACCGCAAGCTCATAATCCGACTCATTCATTTCTTCCTCAGGAATCGCCAGCATAGGCCTGAAAAAACCAAACATTATCGGGGACAAGACAAATGGACTTTTTATAATTCGGACACCGTTGACCTTGGCATATGTTTCAAAATTGCATATACGCCTTTTAAATCGCAAATACGAAATCAAGTAGCGCATTATCGAAATTATAAAGCCCAAAAACCAGACCGCTGCCAATATTTCCTGAAGCATTATGGGATTTTCACTTCTCACCATATTGGGCACACCCGGCAGGTTATTGGTTGCAGGCTTCTGAATAACATCTGCTTCCGATACTTCACTCACCGCAGCATTCGTCGTTCCTGAACCGCCCCGATTATCTGTGACGTTAATCCCTGTTGTCACAGAGCTTTCCGACTTAACCGCATCAAAATCAGGTACGGCTTCATCCAGATTTTTCACGGGAAGAACAAACAACAACAAGGAAAACAAACATAAATAATACAGCCGCCTTCCTCCCATAAGTGACAGAAGTCTGTTCTTGAACAGAATCAACAATGTGCATACAAGTGTGCCGGATACCGTTGATGAAATTACAAACTCAAGCATTATTCCTCACCCTTTTCTTCAATGAATCGTCTTAATTCATCTATATCCTCTTTGGTAAAATCTTCGTCTCGAAATAATGCCGAAATCAAGCTTTTTGCACTCCCCCTGTGAATTGACTTCACAAATTCTCTTGTTTGCATATCCTGATAATCCTGCTCCGAAATTAATGCTTCATATTTGTGAACGTGTGATCTGCCGATTTTCTCTGACCTCAAGCATCCTTTGTCAATCAATCGTCCTGCCAGAGTTGAAATTGTCGTAAGCTTTTTGTCAGGCAATTTTTCAGCCAGCTCACTTGTTGTCACTTTGTCGTTTTTGTCCCATATTATCCTCATTATTTCCATTTCTGTTTCTGATATTTTCATCTTTACCACCCTTTCGCTTCTACAAGTTGTTTTTATTATACACTATGTAGAAGCGAATGTCAATACTTTTTTAAAAGAAAAAAGCAATATCGCAAAAACGATATTGCCATTTCATTTATATTCAACTCTCTAAAATGCGTTTTGCCACCTTGATACCGTCAATGGCGGCACTCATAATCCCGCCGGCATATCCTGCACCTTCTCCGGCAGGATACAAACCTTTGTGGCTCACACTTTCATAATTCTCATTACGTTTTATCCTCAAAGGTGCGGATGTTCGCATTTCCACTCCTGTCATTATTGCACCTTCGCCCGAAAAGCCTTTTACTTTTCGGTCAAAATCCAGGAAGCCTTCTTTCAAGGTTTCGGAAATGAATCCGGGCAGACATTCTCGCAAATCCACAAACTCGGTGTTTCCGGTAAACGAAGGTCTTACCCCGTCGAACCCGGATGAAACTTTATTGCGGACAAAATCCTTGACCAACTGAACCGGACCTTTGCCTCCACCTGTTTTATATGCCAGACTTTCATACTTTCGCTGAAATTCTATTCCCGCAAGAGGCGAAACTCCGCCAAAATCCTCCGGCCGCACAGTTACAATCAAAGCACTGTTTGAGTTGTCCGCCATTCGGTCATGGTAACTCATTCCATTCACCACCAGCCGTTCAGGCTCCGAAGAAGCATTGACAACCACACCACCCGGACACATACAAAAACTGTAACAGCTTCTTTCCGGACCGTTGTATGCCAATCTGTAATCCGCCGTGGGCAAAAGGTCAATATCCACAAAATCACCGTATTGCATACGGTTTACAAACTCTCTGCTATGCTCTATTCTGACCCCTGCCGCAAAAGGCTTTTGTTCCATTGCAACTCCGTGCCCGAAAAGCATTTCATAGGTATCTCTGCTGCTGTGACCGATTGCAAGAATCAATGCATCACATTCAATCACGGATGAGTTGTTTATTTCGACGGCAACAACCTCTCCATTCTTTACTATAACATCTGTAAGCTTTGTTTCGAAAAGAACACTTCCACCAAGAGCCTGGATTTCTTTTCGCATATTTTTCACACATACCTTCAGATAATCTGTGCCGATATGCGGTTTTGCCTGGTAAAGAATTTCCTGCGGTGCTCCGAACTTTACGAAAGTTTCAAGAACAAATTTCTGCAACGAATCACCGATTCTGGTGTTAAGCTTGCCGTCAGAAAAAGTCCCTGCACCGCCTTCGCCAAACTGAATGTTGGTTTCCGTATCCAGCACTCCGGTTTTCCAGAACGTATCTATCTTCCCGGTTCTGCGGTCAACATCACAACCTCTTTCCAACACAGTTACATTGACGCCGCAAAGTGCAAAGATGTATGCCGCAAACAGTCCGCAGGGACCGCTTCCCACAATACAAATATTTTTCTTTTCGCATTTGTTCTTTCTCAGCGTCTGAGCATCAAAGCCGCTCTCATCCTCCACAACACGGATATTCTGCTCCATTGGCACTGTCTTCTCTGATAACAACTCAGCCGAAACAGAATACTCAAAATGGATTTCTTTTTTTCTTCTTGCATCCAGCGACTGCTTATATATGGTCATCTGTCCCACAGGAATACCGCATCTTTTCAAAAGCTTCTCCGCTTTTTCAAAAACGTCTTCCCGGCAATGGGAAACAGGCAACTTTATTCCGCTGACAATAATTCTTTTCAAAGAGGTTAACCTCCCGATTTTTTAGTTTTTCCGCTCGATAAGCACCTCAACAGTTTTGTTATCTCTCAAAGTCACACCCTCCGGCGCAATAAGATGCACCTCAACGGTTGTGTTTGACATTGAAGAATTAACTTCAATCGGTTCCGTCATAATCTCGTTTATTCCGTTTGCAATCTCTTCTTCTGCCTGTATTGTTACGTTCTTTGGCGAAACCGTTATTCTGTAATCATCCACCGAACCCACAATGTCGGTTTTAACCGGAACTGACTTTACCTTCTGAACAGGACAGGTTATGTTTACATCAGTAATACTCATTTTTATATTTTTATAAAGCGGAGCATCCTGCTTCACCGTTGACCCATCCGTAAGAACAAAATACAAAATCTCATTATCACTTATGGTGCTTGTTCGGTCAGCATAGTCAAGGACAACTTCAACATCTTTGATTGTTGCCATAACAGATTCTGCACCGGTTAGTGTAACCTTTTCGTGCTTCAGAACATAATCTTCGGCAATGTAGCCGTTTGCCACACTACCCTTTTTCTTTACGTTTATCTTCTTTTCTTCGGTAACCACTTCATCAACTCTTACGCTGACACTTGATGGAGTTTTCTTGACAATTTCTTCATATTCATACGGCACCTTTATATTAATCGGCAATGAATATGTACCTTTTTCAGCGATAGTCTCAAGGTTGATTGTTGCCACAATATTATCGCTGTCTATATTAACGATTTTCTTCCTGCTACCCTTGATTTCAAGCTCAACATACATTTTACCGCTATCTATAAGGGTCAGATTGTTGTTTTCAAGTGCATTTGAATTCAACGGAATTACCGGTATTTCATCAATAGTCACCGTTACAGAAGGATCGACAACAATAATAACATAACACCACAAAAGAATCGCAATTACAAACGAAATAATTTTAAGAACCGAGTCTTTCAGGAAAAATTCTTTCATTTTTTGTCTTTCTCCTTTCTGGTGAATATGTTTCTTTTGAACTTGTGTTCTTTTTTGTTTACTTCAAACAAATCCAGCAAACGATTTTCAAGTGCTTCAGGGCTCAGCTTTACGTTGAGTTCGCCATTGCAGGCAATTGAAATACCACCGGTTTCTTCTGATACGATAACTACAACCGCATCCGACTCCTCAGACATTCCAAGTCCTGCACGGTGTCTGGTTCCCAATTCTTTACTCACATTGGGGTTCTGTGACAAAGGCAAAAAGCAACTTGCCGCTTCCAGGCGATTTTCTCTGATTATAACAGCTCCGTCATGAAGCGGTGTTTTCGGGATAAATATGTTAACCAGCAACTCAGCCGAAACCTTTGCATTCAACGTGGTTCCGGTTCCGACAATATCGCCGATTTTGGTATCTCTTTCCATAACAATCAATGCTCCGATGCGACTTTTGGACATACTGGCACAACCGTCTTTGATTTCTGAGATAATTCTCTTCATTTCCAGGTCATCCTGATCATCTTCAAAGTTAAACCAACGTCCAATGGAAGTCTGGCCAAGGTTCGCAAGCATCCTTCGCAATTCAGGCTGGAAAATAACAACAACCGCAACCAAACCGAACTGCATAACACTGCTCAGAATGTAATGAAGTGTATACAGCTTCACCAACTGGCTGACATGTGTAACAACAACAAGCACAACAACACCTTTAAGCAGTTGCTGTATTCGGGAATCTCTAATAAATTTCAACGCCTTGTATATTACAAACGTAATAATCAATATGTCAAGTATATCCGTTATACTTATCAGTTCAATTTGTTTAATCAGCGATTGATAAAGTCTGTCAAACAACTTGATTTCCTCCCTTGTGTTTTTATTTTATTTTAATATGCTTTGCCCCAATAAACCATTTTCTTCGCAGGCTTACCACAGCATACACATTTATCAGAAAGCTGTTCCTGCTCAAAAGGCATACAACGTGATGTTGCAGAAGTATCTGCCTTTATCTGTTCTTCACATTCAACATCACCGCACCACATTGCCTTCACAAAGCCGCCCTTGTTTTCAACAATGTCCTTGAATTCATCATAAGTGGTTGCAACAGAAGTCTTTTCTTCGCGGTTTTTGAGAGCCGCAGCAAGCATTTCCTGCTGAATGAGTTCCAGATGCTTTTCAACTTCTTCTTCGATATTATCAAGAGATACAAAGAACTTTTCTCTTGTTGTGCGGCTAACAAGAACCGCCTGATTATTCTCAATATCCTTGGGTCCGATTTCGATTCTCAGCGGAACACCCTTCATTTCATATTCACTGAATTTCCAACCCGGAGACTTATCGCTGTCATCAAGCTTAACTCTGAACTTCATCGCAAGCTGAGCTCTAAGCTCTTCCGCTCTTTCAAGAACGCCGGGCTTATGCTGTGCAATAGGAACAATCACAGCCTGAATAGGAGCAACCCTTGGAGGAAGCTTGAGACCCGCATCATCACCGTGAACCATAATGATTGCACCGATAAGACGTGTGGTCATACCCCATGAGGTCTGATGAACATAATGGAGTTCATTGTCCTCGCCTGTATACTGAATGCCAAATGCCTTTGCAAAACCATCACCAAAGTAATGGCTTGTACCTGACTGAAGAGCCTTTCCGTCATGCATAAGACTTTCGATTGTATAGGTTGCTTCTGCACCTGCAAATTTTTCCTTATCTGTTTTTCTGCCCTTCACAACGGGGATAGCAAGTGCCTGTTCACAAAAATCTGCATACACATTGAGCATACGCAGTGTCTCTGCCTCTGCCTCTTCTGCTGTTGCATGAGCTGTGTGACCTTCCTGCCACAAAAATTCCATTGTTCTCAGGAAAGGTCTTGTTGTTTTTTCCCACCTCACAACATTACACCACTGGTTGTAAAGTTTCGGAAGGTCTCTGTATGAGTGAATTATGTTTGCATAATGGTCACAGAAAAGTGTCTCGGATGTAGGTCTGACACAAAGTCTTTCTTCAAGCTTTTCTGTTCCGCCGTGGGTTACCCAAGCAACTTCAGGAGCGAAACCCTCAACGTGGTCTTTTTCCTTCTGAAGCAGACTTTCGGGAATAAACATAGGCATATACACATTTTCATGTCCCGTTTCCTTGAAACGTCTGTCAAGATCTTTCTGAATATTCTCCCAGATTGCATATCCGTACGGCTGAATAACCATACAGCCTCTTATCCCTGAATAATCAACCAACTTTGCCTTTTTTACAATGTCAGTATACCATTGAGCAAAATCCTCGCTCATAGGAGTTATTTCTTCTACCAATTTCTTTTCGTTTGCCAAAATTTCCATTCCTTTCGGTTTTGTATTTGAACAAAAGCAGTCGCTTTTGCAATTTCACATTTTTAGTCAAATTCGCATAAATCAAGACAAAATACCCCAACTTACACAATAAATCATTTTATTTAAGTATAATGTAAATTATGCCGTGTGTCAAGGGTTTGAGCAAGATTTTAAAAGAAAAAATGTTGTCAGACATTTTCCGACAACATTTTTCCGGCACTGCATTATTCAACCGAAATAACGTTATAACCCTTTCCCTCAACAGCATCTTTAAGAACACTGTTTTCAACGTTTTCTGTCAGCGTTACAATAGCCGTTCCTTCTTTGTGACTTACTTCTGCCGAAGCCACCCCATTGAGCCCTTCAAGAGTTCCTTTGACGTTCGCCTCACAATGGGGGCACATCATTCCTTCAATTTTCAGAGTTTTTGTCATCTTCTTTTCCTCCTTGAGTTCTTTCTTGTTAGTATTTTTATAAAGTTTGACAAAGTTAAGCCTTAAGGCATTTGTAACCACACAAAAACTTGACAAGCTCATGGCAGCCGCTCCGAACATTGGGTTAAGAGTCAGTCCAAAAGGTATCAACACCCCTGCCGCCAGCGGAATTCCGATTACATTATAAATGAATGCCCAAAACAGATTTTCGTGTATATTTTTCAAAGTTTTCCGACTAAGCTTTATTGTCGCCGAAACATCCATAAGGCTGTTCTTCATCAAAACAACATCTGCCGCATCAATGGCTATATCCGAACCTGCACCAATGGCAATTCCTGTATCTGCCACCATAAGAGCCGGAGCATCATTTATCCCGTCACCAACCATAGCGACCTTTCCATCCTTCATCAGCTTTCGGATTTCTCTGCCCTTGCCCTCCGGAAGAACCTCTGCAACAACTTCATCAATGCCTGCATGCTTCGCAATAGCTTCAGCAGTTTTTTTGTTGTCCCCAGTAATCATAACCACACGAATGCCCATGTTTTTTAGCTCGGAAATTGCTCCAGCACTATCTTCCTTCAGCTTGTCAGCGACAGCAATGATACCCAAGAACCTTCCTTCGACACAAAAGCACAAAGGAGTCTTTCCTTGTTCTGCAAGGTCAGTTATTGTTTTTTCTTCATCTTCCTTGATCGTCACAAATTCCCTTACAAATTTGAAACTTCCAGCTATTGCCTTTTCTCCCGAAATCTCCGCCCTTATTCCATTTCCGGGAAGAACTTCAAATCCATCAACCTCATCCGGAGCAGCAGCCATTTCCTCTGCTTTTTTCACAATTGCCTTTGCCAATGGGTGCTCGCTTTTCGCTTCAAGTGATACTGCAAATTTTATCAGGTCTTTTTCATTTATACCAAATGGAATTATATCTGTAACCTCAGGTTCACCTTTTGTTATTGTTCCTGTTTTATCAAGAGCTACAATTTTCGTTCTTCCCGATTCTTCCAAAGATGCCGCTGTTTTGAACAAAACTCCGTTTTTGGCGCCCACACCGCTGCCAACCATAATCGCAACAGGCGTTGCAAGACCGAGAGCACATGGGCAACTGATTACCAGAACCGAAATTCCTCTGGCAAGAGAAAATCCCACAGTTTCACCCACAACCAGCCATACAGCAACGGTTACGGCAGCAATGCCTATTACTATCGGGACAAAAACTCCCGACACCTTGTCTGCAACCTTCGCAATAGGTGCTTTTGATGCAGCAGTATCGCTTACCACCTTTATTATCTTCGAAAGTACCGTATCCTCAGCCACAGCCGTTGTTCGGCACTTGATGAAACCAAGCTTGTTAATTGTCGCTCCGGTGACGCTGTCACCGACATTTTTGTCAACAGGAATACTTTCTCCTGTCAACGCAGATTCATCCACCGCACTGTGTCCCTGGATTATAACGCCATCCGCCGGAATGCTTTCACCGGGACGCACCACAAAAATATCACCCACAGCAACCTGATCTGCAGGGATTGCAACCTCTTTTCCGTCACGGATTATCACCGCCGTTTTGGGTGACAAATCCATAAGCCCCCGAAGAGCATCGGTTGTCTTCCCTTTGGAACGAGCTTCAAGAAGTTTTCCAACTGTTATAAGGGTCAGAATCATCGCCGAAGACTCAAAATATAGGTCATGAACCAAGTGTTTTGCCTGTCCCAACTCTCCTGTAACCATAGCTCCGCTCATAGCAAAAAGCACATAAGTGCTATACACAAACGCCGCACCCGAACCAAGTGCCACAAGGGTATCCATATTGGGGCTGCCTTTGAAAAGTCCTCTGAATCCGTTAACAAAAAACTTCTGGTTTATCACCATCACAATTGCCGTCAACAAAAGCTGAACCAAGCCTATCGCCATCGGATTTTCAGCAAGCACAGAGGGCAACGGAAAATCCCACATAGTGTGCCCCATTGACACGTACATCAAAATAACAAGAAAACCGATTGACAAAAACAATCTCACTTTCATCTTCTTGATTTCCGCTTTTTCTGACTTTTCTTCATTCACATTCTTGCCGTCTCTCTGAGCCATTTCAACACCATATCCTGCCGCAACAACAGCGGCAATTATATCGTCTTCAGGTGCCGAGCCTTCAACATTCATTGAATTAGTCAGCAAATTAACCGCACAGCTTTCAACGCCATCAACCGAGGAAACAGCCTTCTCAACCCGTGCACTGCAAGTGGCACAGCTCATTCCGGTTATATTATACTTTTTCATTTTTCATCATTTCCTTTTCGAATGCAGTTTGTCACAACTAACCCTTTTATTATAGCTCCATT
>JAZNLK010000190.1:0-3741 GCA_045579055.1 Clostridia bacterium | reverse complement strand
GCTTTGCTCTGCAAAGCTGTGATTATATTTTTAGTATCAGACCACCGTTTGATCTTATATATATATATTGAAAATCATTTATTATTTAATATTCATTCAATATTCTTTATTCTTTAAGTGAGCAAAGCGAACGTAATGTTTCACGTGAAACAATTATGCCCTAACAAGATTCTTTATCCATTTTTTCGACTTAAATCTCCAAAGAGACAGAATCAATTTAACAATTTCTTCACTCATCATAATAATATATATTTGTTCAAGGGGAAGCTTGAAAACAAGTCCTGCCATTAGAAC
Organism: Clostridia bacterium; assembly: GCA_045579055.1. Classification (GTDB taxonomy): domain Bacteria; phylum Bacillota; class Clostridia; order Monoglobales; family Monoglobaceae; genus SIG440. Next base: position 3,447 of record JAZNLK010000190.1, on the reverse strand, counting down.
AAGCGGAACACCCACAATCCACATAGAAGAAATATCAATGAATGCCGCATACTTTGTGTCTCCTCCATTGCGAAAAACGCCAACAATAAAGAAAAATGTCAGGGCTTTCACCGTCATTATAAGTGCAGTCAGAAACAAAATATTCAATGCCTGGCTTCGGATTACTTCGTCCACGTTGTACGGTAGGAGCACAAGCGGTCTAATGAATATGAATACCGCCGCAACAAGCAAAGAGAAGACAGTATTCAGTATGCAAAGCTTTTTTGAAACCTTATAAGCATTTTCAAAGTCACCGCCTCCAACCAGCTTCCCGATGAGAATGCCTGCGGCATTTCCTCCACCATGGAAGAAAACAAGAAGAAGTCTTTCAATGTTTTGAACAATTGTTATAACAACCAACGCCTCGGTACTTACCTGAGAAAATACCCAGGAATATGTCACCGTTCCAAGAGACCACGCTGTTTCATTCAGGGTCACAGGAAGAGCCGCCTTGAAATACTTCCGAAGCATTCCTTTTGGGAAAGTGAAAAGCTCTTTAAAAGGTGCTGCCTGAAGAAGCTTCTTTCCGTACACAACAGAAAGAATAAATATAAGCTCCGTACCTCTGGCAATTACTGTGGCAATGGCTGCACCCTTTATTCCCATTGCCGAAAAGCCAAGGTGTCCGTATATCATTGCCCAGTTCATAACAATATTCACAATCAGTCCGATAAATCGAGCAATAAACGAAACATTCGCCTTTTCGCTGCAGCAAAGGCTCATATCATATGCTGAAGTTATTGCTGAAAGCAGATACGAGAAGCAGACAATCCGAAGATAACCAACGCCTTGTTCCACAACCGCTGTTTCACTTCTGAACAGCTTTATTATAAACTGCGGTGCAGAAACAGAGATAGTTATAAACACCGCCGAAAGGACAGAAACAAGCATAAGGTTAATTCCAAGCACCTTCCGCATACTCCGGGTATCCTTTGCACCCCAGTACTGTGCCGCAAATACGCCTGCACCGCCGCACATACCAAAAACAACAACGGTAAATATAAAATACCATTGATTTGCAATACCGACGGCTCCGATTACATCTGTTCCCAAAGGTCCCAACATAACCGTGTCAAGAAGATTGACAAAAGCCGCAATAAGCTCCTTCAGCGCCATTGGAATCAACAAAAAGAAAAAGCTTTTATAAAAAGAATTCATTTCTTCACCACCTTAGGTCAATTACATATTATGTCATATATGGTTATTTTTAGTCGATTCCCTTCATTGTAAGGGATATTCTCTTTTTCTGGACATCAACCTCCAGAACCTTCACCTTCACAATATCACCGATTGAAACCACGTCCATAGGATGCTTCACATACTTGTCGCTGAGCTGTGAAATATGAACAAGTCCGTCCTGATGCACACCTATATCAACAAATGCACCAAAATCAATAACATTGCGGACCGTTCCGGTGAGAATCATATCCGGTTTCAGGTCTTCCATACCCATAACATCGTCTCGAAGAAGCGGCTGTTCAACGGAATCACGCGGGTCACGTCCGGGCTTTGTTATTTCATCCACAATGTCACGAAGTGTGGGAACACCGATTCCCAGTTCTGCCGCAAGAGATGTGAGATCTTTATCCTTCATACGGTTCTTGATGTCTCCAAGATTTCCTTCCTCCACGTCCTTCATTGTATAGCCAAGAAATTCGATGAGCTTTTCTGCCGCTTCATAGCTTTCGGGATGAACAGCTGTGTTATCAAGAACATTCTTCCCGTCTGCGATTCTCAAAAAGCCTGCACACTGCTGGAACGCCTTGGGGCCAAGCTTGCCAACCTTTTTCAGTTGTGCTCTGCTTGTGAATCTTCCTTCTTCTTCCCTATATTTGACGATATTTGAAGCAATTGTTGAATTTATACCCGAAATATACTGAAGAAGCGGTGCTGATGCGGTATTCAGATCAACACCAACAGAGTTAACGCAGTCTTCAACAACGCCACCAAGAACCTCACCAAGACGTTTCTGGTTCATATCATGCTGATACTGACCAACGCCGATTGCCTTTGGCTCAATCTTAACCAATTCCGCAAGGGGGTCCTGAACACGTCTCGCAATTGAAATTGCACTACGCTGTGTAACGTCAAAGTCGGGAAATTCTTCGGTTGCAAGCTTTGATGCGGAATACACCGAAGCACCTGCTTCATTGGTCATAATGTATTTTACCTTTGCTTCGGGAATTTCCTTAATAAGGTTCGCCGCAAAGATTTCTGTTTCCTTTGAAGCAGTTCCGTTACCGATTGAAATAAGAGTAACATTATGTTTCTTTATAAGTCCTTTCAGGAAGGTCTTTGCCGACTCCTTCTGACCTTCGGAGTGGGTGATGTAGATAACTCCGGTATCAAGAACCTTTCCTGTTTCGTCAACAACGCCCACCTTACATCCCGTACGGTAACCGGGGTCAAGCCCGATAACCGTCTGACCTTTGATTGGTGCCTGCATAAGAAGGTTCTTCAGGTTCACCTTGAACACCTGCATTGCCTGTTCCTGAGCCGCATCTGTCAGTTCGTTGCGGATTTCACGCTCGATGCTTGGCTGAATGAGACGTGTGTATGCGTCCTCTGCCGCAGCTTCAACAAGGTATGCAGTGATTGAACTTTTGTCGGTGATTTCAGCACCTTTCAGGTAAGAGAGAATTTTTTCCTCATCACAGGGAACAGAAACCGACAAAAACTTTTCGTTTTCGCCACGGTCGATGGCAAGAACTCTGTGTGGAACCGCCTTGGTTACCGGCTCTGCAAATTCATAGTAATTTCTGTAAACAGAATCCTCCTCTGTTGCCGCCTTGGACTGGAGAAGTCCTGTCTTTGTGGTAATCTCACGAATTTCCTTTCTGTGCTCTGCATTATCTGAAATCATTTCCGCAATAATATCCATAGCACCCTGAAGTGCATCCTCCACTGTTTCAACGCCCTTTTCCGGGTCGATGTATTCAGATGCAAGCTCGTCAATTGATTCTACCTTTGTATTCTGCAGATAAATGATTGTTGCCAGGGGTTCAAGACCCTTTTCCTTCGCAACTGTTGCACGGGTTCTGCGTTTGGGACGGTAAGGACGGTAGATGTCCTCAAGCTCCGAAAGCTTTTCTGCCTTGTCGATTTCGGCAGCCAGTTCTTCGGTGAGCTTACCCTGTTCCTCAATTATTCTCTTGATGTCAGCCTTTCTTTCTTCCATATTGCGAAGATATGTAAGACGATCGAAGAATGTACGAAGGATTTCGTCATTCAGCTCACCCGTTGCCTCTTTGCGGTAACGTGAAATGAAGGGAATTGTGTTTCCCTCATCAAGAAGTGCAATGGTATTGTCAACCTGCCATTGCTTCAGTTCCAGTTCTTGTGCAAGTCTTTCTGCAATTGTCATATGTGTTTTTCCTTTCCAACTTTATTTACTTTATATTATCTACC
>JAZNLK010000189.1:0-37704 GCA_045579055.1 Clostridia bacterium | reverse complement strand
GCATCTGCCTTACAAGCAGAGGGTCATAGGTTCGAGCCCTATTGTGCCCACCATATTTTTTTAAAGGATGTTTTGTTTCAGCAAGGATGTGGGCGCATAGCTCAGCTGGGAGAGCATCTGCCTTACAAGCAGAGGGTCATAGGTTCGAGCCCTATTGTGCCCACCACATTTCTTTTTAAAGGATATTGAAGATGAAGTTTGATTTGCTACCTATTCTTAACGCTGACGGAAGACGGCTTCCACTCAATTTAGAGCTTGATTTTTCGGAGCGTGAGGAAAACGGTGCCAGGTTTCTGACTCCCGTTTCTGTTGTTGGTGAATTCGTTAATATTGGCGGTTGCATTGAGCTTAAAGCCAAAGCTTCCTGTAGAATGGAATACCAATGCGACAGATGCTGTGAAACCTTTGAGGCGGATTTTGAATGTTCTTTTGAAGAAGTCTTCAAGAAGGAAGACGCAAGGGTTCAGGATGATAATAATCCCGATGCTGTGATTCTTTCGGGGACGGCCATTGAAATTGACGATATCGTTCCGGCAAACGTGATTGTCAATCTTCCAACAAAGCGTCTGTGCCACGAAGAATGCAAGGGTTTGTGCCCCAATTGTGGACAAAATCTCAACCAATCGGATTGTTGTTGTGACAACAGACCCACAGATCCCAGATTTGATATTCTGGATAAACTTTTGTAGATGATGCAGGGCGGTTGCCTTGTTTAAATTATTTTGATCGGAAAGAGGTGTATTTTACTATGGCAGTTCCAAAGAGAAAGACTTCTAAAGCCAGAAGAGATAAGAGAAGAGCCAACTGGAAGCTTTTGGTACCCGGAATGGTGGCTTGCCCCAACTGCGGTGATTACAAAATGCCTCACAGAGTTTGCAAAGCTTGCGGATATTACAACGGAAAAGAAGTTGTAAAAACAGAGGCGTAAATTTTTACAAGATGGAAGAAGTTGTGTCGAACATTATGTTTGATGCAGCTTTTTTTGTTGCCTGTATACCAATGTGTGGGTTTAAGATTCTTCGACTTCGCATATGTATTTTTATGCAAAAACTCAAAGAGTTTTTCTTATCAGTAAAAAGCTCACGCTTTTTACAATCCTACGTTAAAAATATGCCAACGGCATACTTTCTTAACACTCCGGTGCTCAGAATGACAATAGATGAAAAATGAAAATGCACATTGAGTTATGCTTGTTTTTGCAAAAAAGGTTGTATTTGATAAAAATTTGTGTTATAATGATACAAAATGGAGTATTTTTATCTTGTGGGCGATTGCCGGATTTTGCTGAGGTGATGAAACATTGAAAGATATCCGGGAAATATCTGCAACCGAGGCCTTTTTGAGGAGACAGGAACGGAGCATCAGAGCGGAAAAGAGGGTTTCTGCACTTGTGTTTATTCCGGTGTTTATCATTGTTTTGTCTCTTTTGGTCACTGCATTTTTGCTCATTGAACGTGAAGTCAATTGTTCACAAAATCTGTTGAAGGGGAAAGAAGTATCGGATACCGATGCCGGGGTAAAATCACAGCGGGCAGAGGCGAAGCCTTCGGCGGTTCGGGACGGAAAGATTGACATTAATTCGGCAGATGAAGAGTTGCTGGATTCTTTGCCGGAAATAGGCGAAGTCAGGGCGAAAGCTATTGTTGATGCCAGAACACAGATGGGTGGCTTCAGGAGTGTTGAAGATTTGCTGAATGTTGAGGGCATCGGTGAAAAGGTTCTTGAAAAAATCAAAGATTTGGTTTTTGTTGAATAAAAGTTTTTGGGAGGTATTGTTGTGCAACTGTTCAAAGGTGCTCTTGCACGTGAGGGCAAGGAAATAAAGCATAAAACCAGTGATGAAAAAAAGGGTTTCAGGCTTTTTATTGAATTGTATGGAAGAAAGTTCTGGAATATTTGTCAGGTGGGAATTATTTTCCTTCTGCTTAGTATTCCGACTCTGATTGTAACGTGGTTTGTTTCAGGCTTGATTACATCGCATATCGGAAATGTTCTGAGACCGTATCTTGCCCATATATTGATGTCAATAGGGGCAATGGCTGAGGAACCGGGGGTTCTTCTTGCTTATCAGACCACTCTTGATTTCATTATCAGAATTATTATCAGCCTTATGGTTGCTGCTTTGTGGGGGTCGGGACCTGTCTCGGCAGGTTACACCTACGTGTTGAGAAATTATGCTCGTGAGGAATATGCGTGGCCCTGGAGCGACTTCTGGGAACACACAGTGAGCAATATCAAGCAGTCAATTGTTGTGTGGATTATTGACGTTGTGATGCTGTTTCTTCTCATTCAGGCATTTCTGTTCTACTCAACTCAGGGTGGACCAATGGGATTTTTGAAGTATGTTATCGCTTTTGTGTTCCTGGCGTACACTATGATGCATTTTTATATTTATCAGCTTATGGTTACGTTCAGACTCAAGCTCAAGGATATTTTCAAAAATGCATTTTTGCTGGTTATTCTTTCGCTTCCGTGGAATATACTGGCGTTGATATTGACCTTTGTGATACACGGATTTATGCCGTATCTGGGAATGACCATAACGGGTCTCGGTGGCTCAATGGGTTACTGGACCATTTATGTTCTGTTGGCTTTGCTTGTCTTCCAGGGATTGACCGGATTTATAATTAATTTTGTTGCCAACAACACTATAAAGAAATATATGCTTGACAGGCTTGAAACCAAAGACCTGGAAGAAAATGAAAAATCGAAAGGATTGATGTAAAATGATGAAAGATTACCACTTGTATGATGTGCCGGAGTTTAAGAACCTGAAGGAATTTGTGGATATAATAGGCGAAAAATATGCCGAACAGCCTGCCTTTATGTTTGAAAGAAACGGTGAAGAAATTGTTGTGGATTATGCTCAGTTCAAAAATGACGTATATGCGCTGGGCACATACTTCTCGGCTATCGGTCTTGAAAAAGGCGATAAGGTTGCGGTTATGGGTGAAAACAGCTATGAGTGGGTTGTTACATACTTTGCAACTGTAAATACTTCGAGAATTATTGTTCCCATTGACAAGGAGCTTGGGGCTCCTGAAGTTACCAATCTTATCAATAATAGTGGAGCAAGCACCTTTGTTTATGCTGAGTCAAAGGCTGCACTTATTGAAGAAATTAAAGCGAATGTGTCGGTTGAAAGATATATTTCCATAAAGGATTTCGGAGACTGTCTTGAACAGGGAAGCAATATGATTGCTGAGGGCAACGATGATTATGAAAAGAACGTAATTGATGTTGATGCTCTTTGTACGATTATTTATACCTCCGGAACAACAGGTGATCCCAAGGGGGTTATGCTGAATCACAAGAATCTGGCTTTTGATACGTACAACAGTTGCCGTAACTTTGAACAGCCAAACGGTTCTGTGCTTGTTCTTCCTTTGCACCATACATTTGGTTTCACAGCGAATATTCTTTGTCAGCTTCACAGAGGTTGGTTTATTTATATCAATCAGAGCCTGAAATCTATTCTGAAGGATATCGAAAAGGCACATCCTCGTCATATGTGCGTTGTTCCGCTGTTTGTGGAGACCTTCTATAAGACCCTTTGGAAAACTGTTAAGAAACAGGGCAAGGAAAAGCTTCTGAAGAGAATGATTAAAATCAGCAACGCTCTCAGAAAAGTTGGTATTGACCTTAGAAAAGTATTTTTCAAGTCTGTTAAAAAAGGCTTTGGTGGCAATCTTGAACTGCTTATTGCCGGTGGTGCACCTCTTGACATTAAATATGCAAAGGGCTTTGACGATGTGGGCATCGCAATTATAAACGGTTACGGAATTACAGAGTGTTCGCCAATTGTTTCGGTCGACAGAAACAAGAAGTTCCTGTTTGGTGCGGCAGGTTTGCCCATTCCCGAAACAGAAGTAAAAATTTATGAGCCCAACGAAGACGGTGAGGGTGAAATCATTGTTAAGGGCGATCACGTTATGATGGGTTACTATAATAATCCCGAAGCGACAGAAAAGGTATTCCTTCCCGATGGCTGGTTCAGAACCGGTGATATCGGAACCATTGATGAGAACGGTTTTGTTCACATAAGCGGAAGAATCAAGAATATTATCATTCTCAGCAACGGCAAGAACGTTTACCCCGAAGAAATTGAAAATGTTATTCTTCAGCAGGTTGAAGGTGTAAATGAAGTTGTTGTTTTCGGTGAGGATGATGTTATCTGTGCCGAGATTTATACCGAAACGCCCGAAGAAAAGGATAGAATAAAAAAGGATGTTCAGTCACTTAATGATGTTCTGCCGCCTATGAAGCAGATTAAGCGAGTTCTTTTCAGAGATACCGAATTTGAAAAGACTACAACAAAGAAAATCAAGAGACAGAGCCGATAAAAAAATTTTCACTCATCTTGCACGACTTCCGCACACTCACATACACAAAGTATAGCTCGTGTTTGAAGTCGCACAATCTAAGCAAAAATTTTGCCGATGGGAGAGCAGGTGCGGAAACAACTCATCTTGCACGACTTCCGCGCATTCACAAACACAAGGTGTCGTTCGTGTTTGAAGTTGTGCAATTTGAGAAGAATATATAATAAAAGGAGTGAGCCAACGGTGGTTAATATAGGTAATGAGTGGGATGCTATGCTTGAGGGTGAGTTCGAAAAGCCTTATTATGTGAAGCTACGTAGCTTTCTTGCCAAAGAATATAACAGCCGTACGGTTTACCCGGATATGTATGATATATTCAATGCTTTGCGGTACACGTCATATAATGACGTGAAGGTGGTTATAATCGGTCAGGACCCTTATCACGGACCGGGGCAAGCGCATGGTCTTAGCTTTTCGGTTAAAAAAGGTGTCGAGCCGCCACCATCGCTTAAAAATATCTTCAAGGAAATTCACGATGAATTGGGAATTGAGTTTCCGGGGCACGGTCAGCTTACCCACTGGGCAGAGCAGGGAGTTCTTTTGCTTAATGCAGTTCTTACTGTGCGTGCAGGGGAAGCCAACAGTCACAAGGGTGCCGGTTGGGAACTTTTTACCGACAGGGTTATTCAGCTTCTGAATGAACGCAAAAAGCCTATGGCTTTTCTGCTTTGGGGTGCAAATGCCCGTCAGAAGAAGGCCTTCATTACAAATCCTGCACATAAGATTTTTGAAAGTGTTCATCCCAGCCCACTTTCTGCATATAACGGATTTTTCGGGTGCGGACATTTTTCGGGTGCCAATGCTTTTTTGGAATCGGTGGGGCAGACGGGGATTGACTGGAACCTGGATTGATGGACAGAATAAGGGACTGAACTTTGTCCCTGAGAAAGGGATGATTTAATGTCAAGAAATACAATTGAAATACTGGGCGTTAATGTTGACAGCATAACCTTTGAGATGGCTGTGGATGCCGCGGAGAGTATGGTTAAATCGGAAGGGGTTTCTATGATTTTTACTCCCAATCCGGAGATTATTATGCGTGCCCGTGAGGATGCGGAGCTAAAAGAAATTCTTAATTCAGCCAATCTGTGTACGGCTGACGGAATTGGAGTTGTTTATGCCTCCAAAATTCTGAAACAGCCCGTACCTGAACGAGTGGCAGGCTTTGACCTTGTTTGTGCTTTGCTTGAAAGACTTGCGAAAAGCGGTGATGGTGTGTTCCTTTTCGGGGCAAAGCCGGGTGTTGCCGAAACCGCAAAGGATAAGCTGGGTGAAAAATATCCGGGGATTTCTGTTGTGGGGACCCATGACGGTTATTTCAAGCCGGAGGATGAGCCGGGAATTGTAGAAGAAATCAACGCTTCGGGGGCGAAGCTCCTTTTGGTTTGTCTCGGTGCTCCGAAGCAGGAAAAGTGGATTGCAAAGCATAAGGATGAGCTGGATGTTAATTTGTGTATGGGAGTTGGCGGAACATTGGATGTTTTTGCGGGAACTGCAAAGCGAGCTCCGAAGATTTTTATTAAGTTGAATCTTGAGTGGCTTTACAGGCTGCTGAAGCAGCCTTCCAGAATCGGAAGATATGCGGCGTTGCCAAAATTTGTTTTTGCTGTCCGCAAGTCACGGAAAATACAGAAAAAGGAGAATAAATAATGGTTTATATGTTTCTTGCAAACGGATTTGAGGAAACTGAAGCAATCGGTTGCCTTGATGTTCTGCGCAGAGCGGAAATAAATGTTAAAACAGTTGGTGTGGGCGGAAAAGAGATTACCGGTAGCCACGGTGTTGCGGTTTCTGCTGACCTGGAAATAAAGGATGTTGATATTGAAGGAATTGAGGGAGTTATTCTTCCCGGCGGTATGCCCGGAACCCTTAATCTTCAAGCTGACGAGAGTGTTATAAATGCTGTTGAGTTCTGTGCGGACAACGGTAAGCTTGTTGCCGCCATCTGTGCAGCACCGATGATTCTTGGCGAACTGGGTTTGCTTGAGGGCAAACTGGCTGTTTGCTATCCGGGCTTTGAAGAACATCTGAAGGGGGCTATTGTGGAAAATGCCCCTGTTGCCATTGATGATAATATTATAACCGGTAAAGGTGCCGGGGCATCTTTGCTTTTTGGAGCGAGGATTGCGGATTGGTTTAAAGCAGGGGTTGGTCAGGAGATTCTTGACCAGATGCAGTTCCCCAAATTCTGATTGGATGAAAGATTATGACAGAGAAAAAGACTGAACTCAGGAGGAACATAAAGAGTGTCAGGTGGATGATTTTTTGGGTTGTTCTGGCTCAATTTGCGGCTGAGGTTGTGGTTGAGGCGGTTTTCAGCTTTATAGAGAATCCGCCTCACAGGTATGTCAGGGTGGCAATTGTTGAACTGTTTGCCATTGGTGTTCCTATTATGCTTTATGCACGGTCTGCAAGAGGGACTTTTGAAAAGGATGTCAAAGAGGAATTCGGAATGAACGGGTGTCGGATTTCTCTTTTGCTTCTGGCGGCGGCATTGGGGGTTTGCAGTCAGTTTGTGATGATTCTTCTGAATCTGCCTTTCAATGCCATTTTTGAAACACCTGTTGATACCTCGGTTGAGGCTGTTGCGGACAGCGATTCGCTGGCTTTGGGGATTTTTGCGGTTGTGCTGATTCCTGCGGTTCTGGAGGAGTTCTGGATGCGCGGGATTATATTCAGTGCATACAACAAAGGCAATACTGTTGCGGCTATCTTTTTCACAAGTCTTATGTTTGCTTTTTTGCATATGAGCCTCAATGACTTGCCGGGGTTTGTTTTTATGGGGATTGTTGCTTCGGTGGTTATGATAAAATGCAATTCCCTTTATGCGGCAATGGTTTATCACGGTTTGAGCAATCTGACGGCACTCCTTCTGGGGACGGTTATTCTGCCGTCTGTGGGAGATAACGTATGGCTTGTTTTTGTGCTTGCAGTTTTGGGATTTTTTGTTCTTTTTGCTTTCTTGCTTATTCAGAAGGGAAAGGTGAAAATCAACAAGGTGTTCAAGCCCGGAAAGCTTGTTGTGAACAGCATTTTCAGCTTGCCCGTGATTCTGAGTTTTGCTGTTGCACTGGTTAAGTATTTTTTATCAGGCGGAAATTGATTTGCAAAAGCGGTGATTTTGAATGAAGAATAGTTTTGTGACATCGGTGAAGAAGTTTTGCCAGAAAATGAGGAAAAACAGAATATTTGCTGTTGTGACTTTGGCGGTGGTGGCTGTTGCGGTCTGGCTTGTGATGGTTCTTTGCGATATGTTCGGCTGGGGCTTCGGCGGCGGAGAAAAAGTGTTGATTGAAATTCCTGACGGTTGCTCTGTGAAGGAAATTGCAGAAATCCTCAAGGATGAAGACGTGATTGACTTTGAGTTTGCTTTTCGGTTATACGAGAAAATGGACGGAAATCATCTTTTTCAAAGAGGCGGACATTTTCTGAAAAAGGGTATGGGCTACGGCGAGATTATAGACAAGCTGACTTCTGTCCCTGATGTTGAAACCGGTGTGGTTCGGGTTGTTATTCCTGAGGGGTTTGAGGTCAGACAGATTGCTGAACGCCTACAGGAACACGGTCTCGCGGACAGCAAGAAGTTTATTCGCGAAGCTGAAAACGGCGAGTTTGAGCATTGGTTTGTGAAGAAAATTACAAGGGACGAAAACCGTCTTGAAGGGTACTTGTTCCCTGCCACATACGAGTTTTATGCCACTGAAAGTGAACACGATATGATTTGCAGGATGCTTGATACCTTTGAGGAAAAGGTTATTCCCATTTACGAGGCGTCAGGCACGGATATGCCTCTTGATGAGGTGGTTACTATGGCGTCTATGGTGGAACGTGAGGCGGCAAATGACCAAGAACGTAAGTTGGTTGCTTCGGTTTTCTATAACAGAATGAAGAAGGATATGACTCTCAGCTCATGTGCAACTGTTCAATATATTATCAAGGAACGAAAACCCATTCTCAGTAATGCGGACATTCAGATTCAGTCTGAATATAACACATATATCAACAAGGGTCTGCCGGTGGGTCCCATTGCATCACCGGGACTCGGGTCGATTGAGGCGGCATTGTTCCCCCAGCCGTCGGATTATTTGTATTTTGCTGCAAGGCTGGACGGAAGCGAAAATGTATTCTCCAAAACAGGGGAAGAGCATATGAGAGTTGTCAGAGAACTACAAGGGCGATGATGCCACATTTTTTGAAGTGAGGTTCTGAATTTTGAAGGCTTGGATTGAGGAAGATAACATAAATTATGAATATATAATACGCTATCTGAGGGACACTATTCCTGAAAGTCACGGACATATTGCGGAAATGGAGAAGTACGCAAAGGAGAAGGATGTTCCCATTTCACAGCCGGAGAGCATTCGGTTTGTGGAGGTGCTTTTGAAAATTGCCGGAGCAAAAAAAGTTCTTGAATTGGGGACTGCAATCGGATATTCTGCCATAAGGATGACCAATGCCTGCGGTGCGGAGATTGTTACGGTTGAGCTTTCGGACGAGATGGCTGATGAGGCGGAGAAAAACTTCCTCAGAGCCGGCGTGGACAAAAAAGTTACCCTTCTGCGAGGCGATGCACGTCAGATTGTTGCTGATATGCCGGGGGAGGGCGTTTTTGACGCTGTTTTTGTGGATGCCGCAAAGGGACAGTATATGGAGTTCTTTCCGCACTGCGAGAGACTTCTGCGAAAAGGCGGTATACTTATTTCTGATAACGTTTTGTACAAGGGTATGACTGCTACCGATGAGTTGGTGGTGCGGAGGAAAATTACCATTGTACGCAGGCTCAGAAATTATCTGGAAATGTTGAAAGAAAATAAAAATTTCAGCACGGCTCTTTTGCCCATAGGGGACGGAGTTGCGTTGAGCTTCAAGGAGTGAGTTAGGGTGTTTGGAAGCGGGAATCTGGGAAAGCATAAGGATTTCAAAAAGAATTTTGATTTTATTCTGTTCTTTTTGATGCTTGCGGCTGCCCTATTCGGGATTGTGATGATTTCCAGTGCGGCACCTTCGGCGGGAAAGTATGTTTTGGTTCAATTCGCATCTTTGGTTTTGGGCATAGGCATCATCGCTGTTTTGATTATTCTGGATTATGAGTATTTGGCAGGACTTTCAAGATATCTTTATGTTATTTCACTGATGCTTCTGGTTCTGGTTCTGGTTCCGGGTATAGGTGTTTATGAAAATGGTGCGAGAAGCTGGTTCAGATTTGGTTCGCTTATTGGTATTCAGCCGGCAGAGCTGGTTAAGCTTGCGTTCATTATAACCTTTGCAAAGCATCTTTCTGCCGTTGACGATATGATAAACCGACCCAAGAATGTGATACTTCTTATGCTTCACGCCGGGGTACTCATAGGCTTGATTCTTCTGCAGCCTGACTTCGGAACGGCTGTGGTTTTTGGTTGCATTGTTTTTGTTATGCTGTATGTGGCAAAGATAAGCTGGAAGTTTCTGGCAACTTTGGGCGGACTGGTGGCGGCTTCTGTGCCGCTTGCGTGGATTTTTGTTCTTGAACCATATCAGAAGCAGCGAATTATCAATCTGTTCAATCCTGAAAATGACCCAACGGGTTCGGGGTTTCAGGTGGCACAGTCCAAAATGGCTATCGGGTCGGGGCAGATTTTCGGCACGGGGCTTTATGAAGGAAACAGCCAGTTTGAGAATTTTCTTCCGGAACGTCACACCGACTTTATTTTTTCGGTTGTCTGTGAGGAGCTTGGGTTTATTGGTGCTTTACTTGTGATGGCACTACTCCTTGCTATCATAATCAGATGCATTATGATTGGTCTTAATGCGAAAAATAATCTTGGTATGTATATTTGTTTTGGCGTTGCGGCAATGTTTACGTTCCACGTTGTCGAAAATGTGGGTATGTGCATCGGTATTATGCCTGTTACAGGTATTCCTTTGCCGTTTTTTAGCTATGGAGGTTCGTCATTACTGACAAATATTATTGCGGTGGGGCTTGTGCTGAATGTCAAATACCGAAGTAAAGCCATTAACTTCTGACGGTGGACATTGGCTTTGCCACGGTGTTTGTGTTACAATTATAGTAAATATATTTGACAAAAGAGGAGAGAATAAAAATGATATGTAAGAATTGCGGAGGAACAGTTGCACCGGGCAAGGATACCTGTGATATTTGCGGAGAAACAGTTGAGACTGAGACTTTAATTGAAGAGTCGGCGGCAGAGCCAAAAGAAATATCTTTTGCTGAAGAACCCTGGGAGAAGGATATTTATACTAAAAAAGCTACTAATAAAAAAATACCTTATATTGTTGGTATGATTGCGAGTTTGTGTGCCGTTGTTATGTCTTTGGTATTGATTTTTGGTGGATTGACAAGTCCAACACCAACAGGCTCCTCGGCATCTACAAAAACCACCGAGTACCAGTATTACGGTGGGGATGCGTATACCGGTATGCAGCAGGCAGCAGCGGATGCGAGCAACAATGCAGCAGCTGTTGCTGAAAATGTTTCAAGCGCTAAAAATGTTGCGGCAAAGGCTGCGGATAATCTTCAGGATTGCATAAGTACGTCCGTTGGTGTGCTTTGCTTGATAATTAGTGGTCTTGGATTTTGCTATTTCTTTGTTGGTTTCAGCAAGAAAAATTAAAAGTGTACACCTTATTTACATTGAGACTGTTGAAAATTCAACAGCCTCGTTTTTTCTTTGGAATTTATATTTTAATAAATGAAGGATTGAAAAAAACTTTGTTTTTTTGGTATAATATAAACAAAGACATTGCAACAGAAGGAGTGATGAGAAAATGGGATTTTGCGAAAAGTGCGGGAAGCCAATGTCCGGGGCAGGGACGGTCTGTTATGAATGTGTCAAAAATGACGAAAAAAACATCGGAGACAATGCTGATAAAGTTGTTGTGAATACGGAACGGGAGACGGAAGAGAAACAAGAAAAGAAATCCGGGAAATTTGAAAAGCTAAAAAGACTGATTATTAATAACGGCAAGGATTCTATGGTGAATTTCCTGATAAGAAAAGTGTTTTTTTGCTTGCTGTCAGCAATTCTCAGTGCGGCAATTGTGTTTTTTACACAGAACTCCTTCAAAGAGGATTTTGAAGATTATTATGAGAAAACATTTGTTCCGTTATCCAAAGAAATCAATGAGCTTGCGTTTGATATAGACCATATGGACGATTTTATGGAAACAGCATTGATATTGGACGGAATGGACGAGACCGGGGAATCTCAGCTTGCGGAGGAAATGCTGAAGGCAAGCACGGTGATGGAACAGGCGACGGAGATTTATCAGAAGGCGGTATCCTATTCATCATCCAACAAGGAAATAACAAAACTCCATAATTGCATTGTGGAGGTATGTGAGGAATTACAGAATGTTACTGCACTTGTTTATACCTCGATGAATATGAAAGAGGATTATTCGGTTGAGTATTATGCTGCACTTCAAACCTTAAACAGCAAGACGAAGGTTTTCAAGGAGATGCGGGACGAGTTATGCGAAAAGCACGGAATTAAAATAGAAAACGGAGAGGTAAAATAGTTTATACGTTTTACTATATTGCAGAGCTGTTGTTAAACTCGACGGCTCTTTTTTTCTTTTTAAACAAAAATTCAAGAATACTTGAAAAAATTTGTCTTTTTTGTTATATTATAATCAGCAAGAGTATTCGAACTTAAGGAGTAATGAGAATGAGTGTTTGTGACAGAGGCGAAAAGCCCATATCAAAAGGTGAGAGCCCGTGCGATAAATGTGCCGAGAAGAATATGGAAACGGTTGATGAAACTGAGAAAAAAGCTGATTTTGAATTAGCACAGAAAAGTGAAAAACCGGAAAAGAAGTCTGAAATATTTGTGAAAATTAAAAGGTTTATAATTAACAATGGTAAGGATTCTGTTCTGGAATTTTTGATAAAGAAAGTACTTTTTTGCTTGCTGTCGGCAGTTTTGAGTGCGGCTATTGTGTTTTTTACGCAGAATTCATTTAAAGAGGATTTTAGCCATTATTATAATAATACTTGCGTTCCGTTGTTCGAGGAAGTTAATGAGCTTGCACTGGACATAGACCGGTTGAGAGGCTACAAAGTGGCTAATCTTCTGAATTTGATGGTTCGGAGCGAAGGAATGCAAACCGATGAAGCGGCTCCGGAAAATGCACTGAAGGAACGGGCAAAAAGTATTCACAGAAAAGCGGCGGCATATTCGTCCTCAGACAAGGAAATAGCAAAGCTTCACGACCGTGTTATGGATGTGTGTGATGAGCTTCAGAATCTGACTTCGGTGGCATATTGTTCCATAAGTATGGGGAAGGAGTATTCTGTTGAATACTATGCCGCATTGCAGAATTTGAACAGCAAAATAGAGATGTTTGAAGAATTGAGAGATGAATTGTGTGAAAAGCACGGAATTGAAATGGAAAATGGTGAGATAAAGTAGCAACCCCATTATGTTTGACAACTTGTTATTTTGAACGCAACGAAGAATATTACGATTATAAGCAGTTTTAAGACCCTTCGACTACGTTCAAGGTGATTCATTCAGATTTTGTTGATATCTTCGTGTGCCCCCTTGGTTCGCCAAGGGGGCACGTTTTGTTATCTATATGATTTTGTTACACGTTTCAGTGCAAAAAGCAACATATATCCCAGAATTCCGCAAGAGATTATTTCGCCTGTACCTACTGTCAGCATAAAATATGGGATGGAGCCCGGTATGTGATATGCATAGGATAAAACAAAGGGAATAATCAGGGTGTTTGATAGGATTGGCGGAATAGGTGCCAATAGCTTGTGTCGGCACAAAGCTTTTGTTGCAATTGCACCGATAAGCGTTGCAATTGTGCCGCAGACTATGTCGATGGCGATGCAGCCTGTCATAATGTTTGAAAGCAGACAGCCAAGGGTCAGTCCGGGAACTGCCGCTGAAATTACGCAGGGCAGAACGGTCAGAGCCTCGGATATGCGAATCTGAATGACACCGTTTGCGAGACCGAAGGCGTTTGTCAGCAGGGTCAGAATGACGTACATTGCGGCAATTACCGCCGCCTGGGTTAAAAAGCGGATTTTGTTTTCTTTTTTCATTATTAAGTTTCAGCTCCTTAGTTTTGATTTAAGTGAGGATGGTTTCGAACTCACTCGTCGTCGCAACTCGCCCTGCCTTCTCCGTCTTGACCTTTGGGTCAAGACTGCGTGTTTATAGGCGGTTGCTCCTTTATATAAAAGGTCTTATGACCTGAATTTTCACCTCTTTCGGTTCTGGGTTGAATAACAAACTTTCAGCAGTAGTTTTGAAGGTGCGAATCTTTGGAAAAAGACCCCTGCTTTAACAGACAAACCGGGGATAATGTGAAGTTTTCCTTTGAACATCTTCTTTATGGCATAATCTGCAACTTTTTTTGAAGAAAGTCCTCCAAGGGAGGATTTTACACCTGCACGGCGGTCAAATTCGGTGGATACCGGACCGGGACAGAGAACCGATATGTGAACGTTTTTTCTGTTTTGCCTCAGTTCTTCGTAAAGTGCGGTGCTGTATTTGAGAACATAGCCTTTTGTTGCGTAATATGTTGCCATCAGCGGTCCTGACATAAATGCAGCTATGGATGCAACATTCATAATGTAGCCTGAATTGCGTTTTTCAAAGTCTTTTACAAAAAGCTTTGTCAGAATGTGAAGGGCTTTGATATTCAGGTCAATCATATTCAGCTCGGTTTCAAGCTCAGCTTCGGAATAGTCGCCCAGTGTGCCAAAGCCTGCATTGTTAATCAATATATCAATGCTTTTGTCTTTTGTTTCATTATACAGCTTGAAACAGTTTTCCTCTTTGGAAAGGTCAAGGCTGATTATATGGGGCTTTCCGTTCAACTCTTTTTTTAATTCTTCAAGTTTTTGGGCAGATCTTGCCACCAGAACAAGCTCAATTCCTCTTGCGTGGAGATTCCGTGCCATATCCCTGCCGATACCTGTGCTTGCTCCTGTGATAAGTGCTTTCATGGTAATCACTCCGTTTACTTTGTTTAAAAATTATAACATATCACAAAGGATGTGTCAAATTATTGGTAAAAATTTTAGTTGCAATAAAACTGAAAATATAATATAATAAAGTGAAATTATGAAATAAACTCGAAAAAGGAGTGTAGGTCTTGAAAAATTTATTGGTAATTCAGTCAGGTGGCCCCACCGCTGTCATTAATTCATCTTTGGCAGGTGTGATAAAGGGCGGCTTTGACCACGGCGACAAAATCGGCAAGGTTTATGGAGGACTTTTTGGCATTGAAGGTGTTGAAGAGGAAAAGATTGTTCCTCTTGAACGGTTCAAGGATGATGGCCTTCTTGATTTGCTCAAGCAGACACCATCGTCATATCTTGGTTCTTGCAGAAAAAAGCTTCCTAAGCCTGAAGAAGACAAGGCGTTTTTCGAAAGAATTTTTGAAATTTTCAAAAAGTATGACATAGGCTATTTCTTCTGCATTGGCGGCAATGATTCGATGGATACTGTGGACAAAATGAGCCGGTATGCCTCCGAAATCGGCTCGGATGTGAGGGTTATCGGGATTCCCAAAACCATTGATAATGACCTTGCTCTCACCGACCATACTCCGGGTTATGGTTCTTCCGCAAAGTTCATTGCAAACTCTATGCGACAGCTGAAAAAAGATGCGGAAGTTTACAGAATGCCGTCGGTTATTGTTCTTGAAGCTATGGGACGAAATGCCGGATGGCTTACTGCGGCGGCGGCTCTTGCCAATGATGAACTGACACGTGCGGCAGACATCATTTGTCTCCCTGAAATGAATTTTGATATGGATGCTTTTCTTGCAAAGGTTGAAAAAGTCAGCCACGAACAGGAAACCGTTATGGTTGCGGTGTCGGAAGGTATTCATGACAAAGACGGAAACTACATATCCGAGGACAATTCCGGTGTTCCCAAGGAACACGACAGATTCGGTCACGCAGCACTGGGCGGCGTTGGTCAGATTGTGCGTAACGGTGTTGCGGCAAATCTTGGGCTGAAGGTTCGTTCAATTGAACTCAGTACCCTTCAGAGATGCTGGGCAAGCGGTGCTTCCCTTTGTGATGTAAACGAGGCCTTTGATGCGGGATATACCGGTGTTGGCTATGCCTGTGCCGGATTTACGGGAGTTATTCCCGGATTCAAGAGGGTTTCTGACAATCCCTACAAGATTGAGATTATCCCTTATGACGTCCGCCAGATTGCCAATGTGGAAAAGAAAATTCCAGCCGAAATGATTTCCTATGACGGCTTTGGTGTTACTGACGAATTTATTAAATATGCAATGCCTTTGATTGAAGGTGAACCGCAGATTAAGTATAATGCAGGTCAGCTTCAGTTTGCTCCAAAGGTGTGGTAAAAAGAATAACCGGATAAAAAAACACGAAGATTTTTCAAAATCTTCGTGTTTTTTTGTGCTGAAAGATTAGTATCCGAAAACGCCTTCCACGGATTCGTCATTTGTTACCCAGTCTTCAACATTCACCACGGTATATTCGGTGGGAGTGTTGCGGATTATTACTTGTTTTATGCCGGCATTGATAACCATTCGCTTGCACATAGAACAGCTTGAAGTGTTTGGAACAAGCTCGCCTGTGTTGTAGTCCTTGCCCACAAGATAAAGGGTTGCATCAATCATTTCACGGCGTGCCGCACTGATGATGCAGTTTGCTTCTGCGTGAACGCTGCGGCAAAGCTCATAGCGTTCACCTCTGGGGATTGCCAGTTTTTCACGGATGCAGACCCCCAGGTTTGTGCAGTTCTGTCTGCCTCTGGGGGCACCGGTGTAGCCTGTGGAGACAATTTCGTCATTTTTTACGATTATTGCACCGAAGTTGCGGCGGAGACAGGTTCCTCTTTCGATTACGGTTTCGGCAATGTCGAGATAGTAGTTGTGTTTGTCAACTCTTGGTTTTGTCATATTTTTCGATTCCTTTCTTTTGTGTATTACCCGGATTGGGTTGAATTTAAGCCCGAAAAGTACGGGTCAGGTGTGCTTTCACTATGTTGATGTTTTCAGTATACAATAAATTAACAGAAAATTCAATAGTTTTGTATTGACTTTGATGAGTTTTCAAGTTAAAATAACTATATATATGTTTTTTTTGAGAGGACAACGGCAGAATGGAAAAGTTTGTTTGCTTTAGCGAAGCGGAAACAAAGGATGTTGCGAAGAACTTTGCACGCAGTCTCGCCTCCGGTGATATTGTTGCGTTGGTGGGAGACCTGGGAGCGGGGAAAACGGCATTCACAAAGGGTGTTGCGGAATTTTTCGATATTGACGGAGAGGTTTCGAGCCCGACATTTACTGTTGTTAATGAATATAACGGAACGCTGGATATTTTTCACTTTGATGCATACCGTCTGGAGAATGTTGATGTTGACAACTGCGATTGGATGGACGATTATTTTTTCGGGGACGGAATTTGTATTATTGAATGGGCACAGAACATTGAAGCCGTTCTTCCAAAGGGTTACTATCTGGTGAATATTGTGAAGAATCCTCAAATGGGTTCGGATTATCGTGAAATTACCATTGAAAAGACGGAGAGATAGGATATGTTGGTATTCGGAATTGATACCTGCTGTATGGCGGCAACTGCTGCTCTGACAAATGAGCGGATTATGGTTGCACAAACAGTAATAAACCAAAACAAAACACATTCGCAGATAATGATGCCGCAGATTGAGAATATGTTCAGGGCGGCAGAGGTGGATCCAAAGACGGTTGATGCTTTTGCGGCGGCTGTGGGCCCCGGCTCTTTCACTGGGGTCAGAATCGGAGTTGCCACGGCAAAGGCGCTGGCTCAGGCTTCGGGAAAGCCTTGTGTTGCAGTTTCGACCTTGGAAGCTTTGGCTTTTGGCTCAAAGTTCTTTGACGGAATTATTTCCCCTGTTCTGGACGCAAGGCGTGACCAGGTTTATAATGCATTGTTCAGCGGCGGAGAGAAGCTTGAACGGTTGTGTGGTGACAGGGCTCTTGCTCTTGAGGACTTGCTAGCTGAGCTTAAACAGACCGGCAAAAAGGTTCTTTTTATGGGTGATGCAACCCTTGTTTTTGAAGAAAAGATAAAGTCTGTTTTGGGCGACAAGGCATGCTTTGCTCCCAAGGTGACGAACCTTAATCTTGCCGGTTCCGTTGCGGAAATCGGCCTTGAAAAATTGAAAGCAGGTCAGACAGTGCCTTATGGTGAGCTTGTTCCGGAGTATGTTCGCCTTTCGCAAGCGGAGCGTGAACAGCTTGAACGTATGGCAATTGGTCAAAAGGAAAACTGATATTCGGAGGATGAGATGGAGATAAATTTGGTTTTGTGTATGTTTAAAAGAGTTGTTTCACTGTTTTTGGCAGTTCTTATTGCTGTTGCCCTTATTGGCAGTGTTATTCCGGTTTGGGCAGAACCTGAAGGTGATATCACCGCAGAGGCTGTTATTCTGGTTGATGCAAAGTCGGGGCTTGTTCTGTTTGAAAAGAATCCGGACAAGAAAATGTTTCCTGCCAGCACCACAAAGATTATGACTGCAATGGTGGTGCTTGAGGCTGTTGACAAGGGTGAAGTTACTCTGGAGCAGGAATATACCATGACTCAGGAGATTTTTGATACCCTTGCCCTTGATGGAAGCAGCATTTATCTTGAGGTTGGCGAGACAATGCCTCTTGGTGACTTGCTGAAGGGTCTGCTTGTTGCATCGGGTAACGATGCGGCGGCTCTGATGGCTGACGGTCTTGCAGGCTCTATTGATGCCTTTGTTGAAAGAATGAATGCCAAAGCGGCAGAGCTTGGACTTGTGAATACTCACTTTGTGAATCCTCATGGTCTTCACGATGAAAACCATTATACAACAGCACGTGAGCTTTCCATTATGGCAAGGGAGGCTATGAAAAACGAAACATTCAGATCTATTGTTGAGTCAGCACACGTGTATCTTGAAGTGACCAATATGACGCCTGAGAGAAGGTATTATATTAACACAAACAATCTTGTTTCAAGAATGAGATATCCCTATTATTTCTACGAATACGCAACAGGAATAAAGACGGGTTCAACCACAGAGGCAGGGTCGTGTCTTGTTTCTTCGGCGGAAAAGGACGGACGTTCGGTTATCAGTGTTGTTCTGAATTCCGAAGATAATTCCACTTCGCACAACGAGTCCAAGGCAATCCTGGAACACGGACTGGAGGATTTTGCGCTTCAGAAGCTTGCCAGACGTGATGACATTTTTGGCGAGGTCAAGGTGAAGCAGGCGGCAGGGGATACTGACCATCTGATTCTCTCTGCTGAGGAAAATGTTGAAGTGTTGTTCCCTGAAGACGGCAACATTGAAGAAATTGAAAAGATTGTTGAAATACCCAAGAGCGTCAGAGCACCCATTTCATCGGGTCAGGTCATAGGCAAGGTTTCATTTGTTCATAAAGGACAGACCCTCGGTGAAGTGAAGCTTATTTCAACCCAAGAGGTGGAGAGAAGCTTTTTTGGCCCTGTTATGAGCTTTTTTGAATGGCTGTGGTCTTTCGCTGCTGTGAGAATTATTGTCTGGATTCTTCTGATTCTGGTGGTTGGGTTTGTTCTCTTGCTGGTGATTGGGTTTATCCGTGCCCTAAAACGGTCAAAACGCAAACAGCGCAGAAGCAACGGATATCGTCCGCCAAGATACTGATAGATAAATTAAAGGGGCTGCAGAAAAAATGATTTTTCGGGACGTCCTAAAGGCCGTCCCCTACATATATTGTATATGCGTTGAATTTGCGATACAATTTGTAGGGTTCGGCGATTTTCGACGAACGGGTTTTTTTCATTTTGCTACACCCCCTCTTTTTTTTACCGATTTTGATTGGTTTTCTTTGTGGAAAGAAGGGGAATATGCATCAGAAATTTCAATGCGGCAACGGCGAAAAGAACCGACAATACCGAAGCAATAATAAGGTCGGAGGGGGAATATGCCTGCATAAACGCAGTTTGGGACAAACTGAAAACCGGTTGACTCAAGGGGAACAGCTTTGAAAGAATAAGTGTTATCAAAAAAGACAGTATTCCTTGCAGAAACTTTCCCAAAAGCAAAGGTGTTGCCGAAAGCCCTTTCGGGGCAATTACCGACCAAATCTGAAGTATTACCGAAATTCCCGAAAAACCAAGAAAGAGAGAAACAACAGGCAGGAGCAATGGCGATGAAACTTCGGAGGTCAGCAATCGGAGGCCCCCTGAAATTTCAGTGAGGCTGCAAAGGTAGGGCTTCAGAAAGCTTTCGGGGATTGCACTTGTGAATACTGAAAAGAAAATAATAAAACCGCATACCTTCAATGTTGAGAAAACCGCACTGTCGATTATGCCGCCTAAGGAAAAAAAGGCGGTTTTTTTTGTTTGGACGCAGTCGCCTCCGGGAAGGCGGTTGGAGGACACGGCTGAGGTCTTGCTGTAAAATCTGAAAACCACACCCACAATAAGGGAAGCAAGGATGTGGGAGAAGTACAACTGATAGCCTATGGCGGGGCTTCCGAGAAAACCTGTTCCCACAACCCCGATAACAAAAAGAGGACCGGAGTTGTTGCAGAATGCAATCATTCGTTCAGCTTCTGTTTTTGTGCATTGACCACGGTCATAAAGCTCGGCGGCAGATGCGGCACCCACGGGATATCCGCTGACGGTGCCCAGGAGGAAAGTCATTGCCGCAGAACCGGGCAAGCGGAAAAGCGGTCGCATAAATCCTGAAAGAAATCTGCTGCACATAACCGAAAAATTTGATGCGGAAAGGATTCCGCTGCATACGAAGAATGGGAACAAGGACGGAATTATGGTGTTCAGGCACATTTCTATGGCGGATTTTGCCGCTGCGAGGCAGTTCTGGGGCAACATAACAAGAAAAACCGTCAGATAGAGCGCTGACAGTGCAAGGATATTCCTGAGAATTCTTTCGGGGAGAGATTGCATATGCTTCAGACCTTTCGCTGCGAAGATTTTATTCTGTTATATCCATTATATATTCATCATTCGGTGGGTTTACGCATAAATTTTGTTGAAGGACTTCTTATGTTCGGAAAGGACGGTGGGTTGAAATGAAACAGAAAGACAATGAAAAACGTGAAAAGAGAAGCTTTCGTGAAAAACTTGCCGGGAGACTTGAGGTTGCAAAGGAGATTGTTCTTGATGTCCCGAAAATTGTTCTTTTGGGAAACAGCGAAGTGGTGATTGAAAACTACAAAGGCATCACCGAATACACTGCTGAACAAATTATTCTGGAAGCCAATCCGGCTCCGTTGCGGATTGTTGGTGAGAGACTTGAAATAAAAAGCGTGACGGACGAAATGTTGTTTGTTGAAGGGAAAATACGCAGTCTGGGCTTTGCAAAGGGGGAGTGATAGGCTTGTTTGTTGAGAGAATTGTGGGCTTTCTGAAAGGATATGTGGTGATTTGTGCAGACGGCGTGTTTTGCGAACGGTTTCTGAATATCTGTATGCATCGGGGAATTTTTTTGCGAAATGTACGAAGGTTGGGGGAAACCCGAATTACTGCCTGCATGAGCATTTCGGCTTTCCGTGAGATTCGGCAGATTGCAAGAAAAACAAGAACAAAGGTTTCGGTTGTTTCGAGGAAGGGGCTGCCTTTTGTACTTCACAGATACCGAAAGAGAAAGGCTTTGTTTGTGGGGGTTGCGGTTTTTGCGGCGCTTTTGTGGTATCTGGCAACCCACGTGGTTGGGATTGATGTTGTGGGCAATCAAAGACTGAAAACCCACGATATTATTGCCGGACTCAGGGATTTTGGGGTGTATCAGGGTGCAGAGCTTGATGAAATTGACCATATCTCGGTTCAGAACCGTATGATGACAAAGTTTGATGAAATTGCCTGGATTGGAGTGAATATCAAAGGTTCGAGGATTCACGTTGAAATCAGAGAACGTCTCGATACGGAAAAACGTGTGGGGGTTGATGTGCCCTGTGATATTGTTGCGGAGCGGGACGGACTGGTGAGGCTTCTTGAAGTCAAGGAAGGTCAGACGGTTGTGAAAGCAAATCAGTATGTGGAGGAGGGAGACCTTCTGGTCAGCGGCATTATGGACAGTCAGGCTCAGGGAATGAGATTTGTTCATTCCTTCGGGGAAGTTTATGCTGAGACATCTTATAAAAAAACAAATGAATATCCTTTTGAATATACAGAGAAAATATATACAGGAAAAGTAAAAAAAAGATACAGAGTTTCAGTTTTGGGAAAAGAACTGAAATTATACCTGAAAGGCGGTGAGCCTTTTGAAAACTGCGACAGTGAGGAAGTGCAAAAGGAATACAGACCGCCCGTATCGGTCATTCCGTCTCTTTTTGTCAATACCGAAAAATACCGGGAATATAATCCCGTGAAGAAGAAAAGAACAACGGCAGAGGCGGTGGAATTGGGAGCAAAGGAGCTTTCGATGGTATTGAAAACAGAAATTCCGCGCGATGCGGAAATTCTCGAAAAAAAGGTAACTCACATCGAAACGGGGAATGGTGTTTCTGTCACGGTTGAAATTATATGTCGTGAAGATATTGGTAGTCAAAGAATTATTGACAAAACGAGGCATTTGGGGTATGATATAATAGAGAAAGAATAGATAAAACAAGAGGTTTGAGACGTGCCCTTGCTTAGGTGATGCTGTTGAAAAACACGGCATTTTGTGAGGATGCGGCATTGAACATAAGATGAGAAAGGATTTCCCTATGGAACGACACATTGAAGTTGAAAAAATGGAGCTTCTGATTAATCTTTTCGGAAGCTTTGACGAAAATATACGTCTTATTGAAAAGACCTTTGATGTTGCGGTGATTAACCGTGGCTCAGAGATTAAGGTTGGCGGCGAGCCTGATGCGGTGGACAAGGCAACCAGGGTTATAAACAATCTTCTTGCCATGGCGGTTGGCGGTACGGCAATCGGAGAGCAGGAGGTTCGTTATGTTATGTCCCAGATTGAGGAAGGCAACGATGAGGAACTGACAACCCTCGGTCAGGACTGCGTTTGCGTTACTTCCAGAGGAACGCCGATCCGTGCAAAAACTCTTGGTCAGAAAAAGTATATTTCGGCAATTGAAAAGAATCCCATTGTTTTCGGAATCGGACCTGCCGGAACGGGAAAAACCTATCTTGCAGTGGCAATGGCGGTTAAGGCGTTCAAGAACAAGGAAGTCAACAAGATTATCCTTACACGTCCTGCCGTTGAAGCAGGCGAATCCTTGGGATTTCTCCCCGGCGATATGCAGGAAAAGGTTGACCCATATCTGCGACCTCTTTTTGATGCTCTTGGGGATATGCTGGGCGGTGAGGCTTTTCATAAGAATGTTGAAAGAGGACTTATTGAGGTTGCGCCTCTTGCTTATATGCGAGGCAGAACCCTTGATGATGCGTTTATCATTCTTGACGAGGCTCAGAACACCACGGCAGAGCAGATGAAGATGTTCCTGACACGTATGGGATTTTCGTCGAAGATTGTTGTGACGGGGGATATTACACAGATTGACCTTCCGGGCAACAAAAAGTCGGGGCTTCGTGATGCGGAGATTGTTCTGAAGAATATTGAGGGTATTGAATTTATGTATTTAAGCGAGGCGGATGTTGTTCGTCATCCCCTTGTTCAGAGAATTGTCAAAGCCTACGAGAAAAAGACTCTCGAACGTGAAAGAGTTGCAAAATTCAGCGGAAGAGGACGGAGAATAAATGAAGGTAGCAATCAGAAATAATCAGAAGAAATTCAAGGTTACAAAAGAAATCCGTGACCTGGTACGTAGTGCGGTGAAGGCGGCTCTGGATTATATGGATTTTGAGTTCGGAAGCAAGGCGGAAATCAGCCTTATGTTCACCGATAATGAGGAAATCCGTGAGCTTAACCGTGAACACAGAAACATCGACCGGGCAACGGACGTGCTTTCCTTCCCTTTGCTTGAATATGATGAGAAAGGGAATATTCTGGAAGAATGCAAGGAGTTCACCCCTGATGGCGAACTTTTCCTTGGGGATATTGTGATTTCCCTTGAACGTGCGGCAGAGCAGGCCGAAGAATACGGTCATTCTTTTGAACGTGAGGTTGGATTCCTTACGGTTCATTCCATGCTGCACTTGTTCGGTTATGACCATATGACCCCCGAAGACGAGGAAGAGATGTTCGGCTATCAGGAGGAAATCCTCAAGGAAATGGGGCTTCTCAGATGAAGTTCCGGGGCTTTGGGTTTAAGGATGCGATTCGTGGAATTGTCCACGCTGTGATGTGTGAACGGAATTTCAGGGTTCATATTGTTGCGGTTTGTACGGTGGTTTATTTTGCGGCGGTTTTCGGCGTAACAAAGACTCAATGGGCAATTCTTGCCCTTGTTATGGCGGCGGTTATGGCAGCGGAGCTTGTGAACACTGCCGTTGAAGCAATTGTGGACAAGGTGTCCCCTGAAAAGTGCGGTCTTGCAAGGATTGCGAAGGATTGTGCGGCAGGAGCGGTGCTTGTTCTTGCAATTGGAGCGGGTGCTGTTGCAGCAGTTATATTTTCGGACAAAGGCGGATGGCTCAAGGTTTGGGGATACATAAAAGAGTATTATCTATATGTGATTGTGTTTGCTCTTTTGAGCGTTATATTTGTTTTTGCAAAGACAAAAGATAAGGAGCTGGATAAATGAAATCAGGATTTGTTGCCATTTGTGGCAGACCCAATGCGGGGAAATCAACTCTTATGAATAAAATAATCGGTGAGAAGGTGGCTATTGTTTCAAACAAGCCCCAGACCACCAGAACAAAGATTCTTGGTGTGCATACAGAGGATGACTGTCAGGTTGTGCTTATCGACACACCCGGAATTCACAAGCCCCACAACAAACTGGGCGAGAAAATGGAAAAGTATATCTACACCGCAACTCAGGATATTGACGTCCTTTTGTATGTGGTGGATTGCAACCTTCACGAAAACGAATATGAAAAGGAAAAAAAGGCTCTTGAAGGTCTGAAGAAGGGGAACACCCCTGTTATATTGGTTGTAAACAAGATTGACACGGTTCCCAAGTTAAACCTTCTTCCTGTTCTGGACAGGCTCAAGGAACTTTATGATTTCCACGGGATTGTGCCCGTTTCTGCACAGAAGGGTGCAAATGTGGAGCAGCTTTTGTCCGAAATCAAGGAGCTTTTGCCTGAAGGACCTCAGTTCTTTTCGGGAGATGTTATAACCGACCAGCCCGAACGTCAGATTGTGGCTGAATTTATCCGTGAAAAGACCCTGAGACTTCTTAATCAGGAAATTCCTCACGGTGTTGCTGTTGAAATCGAGAAAATGAAAAAGCGAGATAACGGAACATATGAGATTTTGGCGGCGATATATTGTGAACGGCAGAGCCACAAGGCGATTATAATTGGCAAAAAAGGCGAAAAACTCAAGGAAATCGGCAGCCGTGCAAGACAGGATATAGAACGGTTTTTGGATTCAAAGGTCTATCTTGAGCTTTGGGTAAAGGTGAAAGAGGACTGGAGAAATAAGGAAGCGTTTATGAACACCATTGGGTTTGAATAATGGTTAAAAGTTACAGTATTTTAACCGTGACTTTTCCTCAAAATATATTTAACGGAGGAAAAGGCTATGGGGAAAATATCTGAACTTGCGTGGAAGGCTTTTGAAAAAACCGGCGGAGTTAAGGAGTATATGAAGTACAAGGCAAAGTCGGGGAAATTTGATGATATGGAGGCAGGTGCGGAAATTGGGACTTTTGAAGACCGAGGGAATCGTGACCAAAACAACAAAATATAGCGAAACAAGCCTTATTGTTACCGTGATTACCAAGGATTTCGGAAAAATTTCGGCAATTGCCAACAATGTCAGAAGCTCAAAGTCCCATATGCGTATGGGACTCCAGCTTTTTTCATACAGTGAAATTGTGGTTTATGAAAGCCGTGGCAAAACCGGGCTTTATAAGCTGAATGAGATTTCGGTTATAGAAAGCTTTGGGGATATTCGTTCATCTCTTGAAAAGCTTGCCTATGCTTCATATTTTGCAGAGGTTGCCAACAGTGCAGTAACCGAAGACAATCCCGATGAGGAAATTCTGAGGCTTTTTTTGAACACCCTTTTTGCTTTGGATCGTGATTTGTGCCCGATGAAAAAAATCAAGACGGTTTTTGAATGGCGGATTGCGGCGATATCGGGATATGAGCCTGATGTTGAAGCTTGCGTGAAGTGTGGCAAGGTTCAGGGGGATATGCTTCTGTCTTTTTCTGAAGGTGAGGTTTTCTGTGAATCCTGCGTCGAAGAAATGTTGGGTTGTCCACGGATTTCCCAAGGAATGAGAAAGGTAATCAAGTATATTTGCGAGGCCGAAAGCAAAAAGATTTTTTCTTTTGATGCAAGTGATGCGGCAATTGATTATCTCGGACTTCTGGGCGAACGATACATACAGATGCAGTTTGACAAGAAATACCCCACGTTGGACTATTTGAAAAAAGTGTTAAATCCGGAGTTTTAACTATGAAAGAAAAAATAATTGAATTTTTAAATCAAAATGGAATAACTGAAGTGGGGTTCTGCGTTCTTGATGCGGAAAAGAACCCATTTGGACTGGGGTATGCCATTTCCTATGCTGTGCCGCTTTCCAAAGCGGTGGTGGACGGCATTACGGACGAACCCACACATACATATTTTCACCATTACAGAACGGTGAATACTTTTATTGACAATACTTCATTGAAAATTGGCCTTATGTTAGCATCAGAAGGCTATGATTATGCGGCAATTCCCGCATCCCAGTCGGTGAACGGCTTGCAGGCGGTGTTTTCACATAAGTATGCGGCGGCATTATCAGGTCTCGGAACAGTGGGCAAAAGCGGTTTGTTTTTGTCTGAAAAGTTTGGTTCGAGGGTGAGACTTGGAACAATTCTTACTGATTATCCCTTTGCAGTGACAAATGCAGAGCCAAAGTCAATTTGCGGTGACTGCCGTCTATGTGTTGAAGCTTGCCCTGCCATGGCAATCCGTGGCGAGGAATGGAAACCCGGCGATGACCGAGACGTGATAATTGACGCAAAAGCTTGCAGTGATTATATGAAAAAGGCTTTTCAGCATATTGGCAGAGGAGCGGTTTGTGGGATTTGTATGAAAGTCTGCCCTAGGGGTAAAGCCTGAAAAAATCACTCATCTTCCGCGATTGCACTCGACTTGCGTACACACAGTACGCGGTGCTCGCTTAATCATAAAATCTGAGCAATTTTTTATGGCTTTGGGGGAAAAGAAAATGGAAGCTGTTATTTTGACTAATATGTGTATGATATATGACGGAACAAAGGTGCTTGTGCAGGATAGAGTAGATCCAAAGTGGAGCGGTATAACCTTCCCCGGAGGACACGTGGAAAAGGGTGAATCTTTTACGGATGCGGTTATCCGGGAAGTTTTTGAAGAAACAGGCTTAAAGATTTCTTCGCCAAAACCCTGTGGCATAAAAAGCTGGTACAGGAATGACGGCACACGGTATATTGTTTTGTTTTATAAGACGGATAAGTTTTCGGGTGAGTTGAAATCATCGGCAGAGGGAGAGGTTTTTTGGACAGAATTAGAGGAACTTCCGAAACTGAGATTGGCAAAGGATATGAATGATATGCTGAAGGTTTTTATGGATGATAACCTGAGTGAGTTTTATTATTATCCAAACGAGAATGGTGAATGGAAATATGTTCTGAAATAAGATTTACATAGCAAAGCTTTAAAGTGCAGTATTTTTTATTGACTTATCCGCAAAAAAATGGTAAAATGTAAGTTCAATATTATTATTTGATAACTATTAGAAAAATTTATATAGAGAGGCTGTAGAAATTATGAAAAATATGGGTTTGAATGAAATCAGAGAAAAATATCTGTCATTCTTTGAGTCAAAGGACTGTCTCAGACTTGACAGTTTTTCACTTGTTCCGAAGAATGATGCAAGTTTGCTTCTTATTAACTCAGGTATGGCACCGATGAAAAAATGGTTCACAGGTGCTGAAGTTCCTCCCAGAAGGAGAGTTACAACCTGTCAGAAGTGTATCAGAACACCTGATATTGAAAGTGTCGGTAAGACTGCACGCCACGGTACATTCTTTGAAATGCTGGGTAACTTCTCATTCGGAGATTACTTCAAGAGAGAGGCAATCAACTGGGCATGGGAGTTCCTCACAAAGGTTATGGAAATTCCCGAAGATGTCCTCTGGATTACCGTTTATGAAGAAGACGACGAAGCAAGAGATATCTGGGTTAACGAAGTTGGTGTGAATCCCGAAAGAGTTGTGAAGCTTGGCAAGGAAGAAAACTTCTGGGAACACGGAACAGGTCCTTGCGGTCCTTGCTCTGAAATCCACGTTGACCGTGGCGTTGAATTCAGCTGCGGCAAGCCCGATTGCAAGCTTGGTTGTGACTGTGACCGCTTTATGGAAGTATGGAACCTTGTGTTCACACAGTTCGACAAGGACGAAGATGGCAATTATAACCGCCTTGCAAACCCAAATATTGATACGGGTATGGGTCTTGAAAGACTTGCGTGCATTATGCAGGGCGTGAACAACCTTTTTGAGGTTGACACGGTTCAGAACACAATGAAGCATATTTCACGCATTGCAGGTGTTGAATATAAGAAGAATGAGAAAACAGACGTGTCACTCCGTGTTATCACCGACCATATCAGAAGTACAGTTATGATGGTTTCTGACGGTGTTATTCCGTCGAACGAAGGCAGAGGATACGTTCTGAGAAGACTTCTCAGACGTGCGGCTCGTCACGGCAGACTTCTTGGTATTGAGGGAGAATTCCTTTATACCGTTGCTGACACCGTTATTGATTCATCAATGCAGGGATATCCCGAACTGGATGAAAAGAGAGATTACATCAAGAAGGTTGTGAGAATTGAGGAAGAAAAGTTCTCAAAGACAATTGAAGCAGGACTTGCAATTCTTAACACATTTATTGAAGAAACAAAGGCTGAAGGCAAGAACACGCTCAGCGGCGAAAATGCATTCAAGCGCAACGATACTTATGGTTTCCCCATTGACCTGACGATCGAAATCTGTGAGGAACAGGGATTGTCCGTTGACAGAGAAGGTTTTGACAAACAGCTGAAAATCCAGAAGGAAACAGCAAGGGCAAGCCGCAAGGACGGCTCAAGCTGGGATGATGATTCAGCCGTTAACATCAAGGCTGATGCAACAGAATTTGTTGGATATGATTCATTGACAGCCGAAAGCGAAATTCTCGGCATTGTTGCAGAGGGCGAAGAAGTTGATGCAATCGGTGCAGGTGAGGAAGGCATTGTGGTTGTGAAGAAGTCTCCCTTCTATGCAGAAATGGGCGGACAGGCAGGCGACATAGGTTCAATCGCTACCGCAAACGGCAAGGCTAAGGTTGTTGACACAAAGAAGAACGGTGACGGAATTTATTTCCATATTGTTAAGGTTGAAGAAGGCTCAATTTCAAAGGGCGATGTGGCAACGCTCACAGTTTGCAAGAAGAACAGAATGGCAATTTGCCGCAACCACTCAACAACTCACCTTCTCCATAAGGCGCTGAAGGAAACTCTTGGTACTCACGTTGCTCAGGCAGGTTCAGAAGTTACTGCAAAGCGTCTCAGATTCGACTTCTCACACTTTGAAGCAATGACAGCAGATGAAATTAAAAACGTTGAAAGATTGGTTAACGATGCAATTATGGAAGCTATGGACATAAATGTTCAGGAGCTTAACATTGAAGACGCAAAGAAGCTTGGTGCAACAGCACAGTTTGGTGAAAAGTACGGTGAGACAGTAAGAGTTGTTTCGATGGGTGATTACTCTGTTGAATTCTGTGGCGGTACACACCTTTCAAACACAGCTCAGGCAGGTCTTTTCAAGATTGTTTCCGAAAACGGTGTAGCGGCAGGTGTGAGAAGAATTGAAGCCGTTACAGGCCTTGGTGTTCTCGAACAGCTGAATGATGCAAAGGCGACAATTGCAAAGGTTGCCGACACAATCAAGGCAAGTGTTCACGAGGTTGAAGCAAAGGCAGGCAGCCTTGTTGAAGAAAACAAGAATTTGAAGAAGGAACTTGAAAGCATAAAGAGCAAGATGGCAAACAGCGGTCTTGACGATCTTCTTGCAAATGCAGAAGAAGTAAAGGGAATCAAGGTTATTGCTCACCGTCTTGGTGACGGTCTTGATATGAATGCACTTCGCAATGCAGGCGACAACCTGAAGCAGAAGGCAGAATGTGCGGTTATTGTTCTTGCATCTGCGGCAGACGGAAAGGTTAACATTGTTGCAATGGCGACACCTGATGCAGTAAAGAACGGTGCTCATGCAGGAAACATCATTCGTGAGGTTGCAAAGACCTGCGGCGGTGGCGGTGGCGGCAAGCCCGACAGTGCTCAGGCAGGCGGCAAGGATGCATCAAAGATTGCAGATGCTCTTGCAATTGTAAAGAATTTGATTTAAGGATTCCCCTCTCAGTCACAGCACAAGCTGTGACAGCTCTCCCCAAGGGAGAGCCTTTGCGGAGGGAGATTAAAGGAGGGTAAAAATATGTCAGATTGTCTTTTTTGTAAAATAGTCGCAGGGGAAATCCCCTCAACAAAAGTTTATGAAGATGATGCGGTTTATGCATTCCGTGACATCGAACCTCAGGCTCCCGAACATATAATAATTGTTCCGAAGAACCATATGGCATCAGCAAATGAAATTAATGTCGAAAACTCAGTGGTTATCGGAAAGATTTTTGAGGCTGTGGCAAAGATTGCAAAGGAACTGGGTTTTGCTGAAAAGGGTTATAGAGTTGTGAATAACTGTGGCGAAGACGGCGGACAGACCGTTGGGCATATTCACTTCCATTTGTTGGCAGGAAGAAATCTTCAATGGCCTCCGGGCTAGGCAAAACTGTCGGTTGACAGTTTTGCATTGAAATTTTTCTGCGAAAAGTGAAATTCACACTTGGTGTGAGTGAAATCTATGCAATGCGTAGGTGAAATTCGTCGCCTGCGACGAGTTAAGGAAGAAATCGCAAGGAGATTTCTATTTATAAAAAAAGAAAGGTGTGAAGCCTATGAAAAAGGATTTTGATAAATACATACAGGATGTTCTTGAACAACATAAAAACTTTAGTGGTATTCCAAACCATTATTACACAGAGTATAATGTAAAGCGTGGTCTCCGTAATCCTGACGGAACGGGTGTTTTGGCGGGACTTACGGCAATTGGTGAGGTTCACGGATATGTCCTTGATGAAGGTGTGAAGGCACCCATTGAAGGAACTCTCCGTTATAGGGGCATTTCTATCGAGGATATTGTCGAGCATTGTCAATGGGAGGGCAGATTCGGATACGAAGAGGTTGTTTTTCTTCTCCTCTTTGGATATCTTCCCAAGAAGGAAGATTTGGAAACCTTTACGGCGAGTCTTGCCAAAAGAAGAAAGCTTCCGCCGGGATTTGCTGAAGATATGATTTTGAAAGCACCCAGCTCAAATATTATGAATAAACTGGCAAGATCGGTTTTGGCTCTTTATTCATACGATGAAGAGAACCCGGACGATATCAGCACAGAGGCACTTTTCAGACAGAGTCTTGAGTTGATTGCAAGATTCCCAACCTTGATTGCATACGCATATGCGGCAAAGAGACACTATTATGACGGAAAGAGTCTTGTGCTTCATAATCCAAAGCCTGAGCTTTCCATTGCGGAAAATTTCCTGTATATGATTAGACCAAATCATAAGTATACCGAGATGGAAGCCAAGGTTCTTGACCTTGCACTTATGCTTCATGCGGAGCATGGCGGCGGTAATAACTCGGCATTTTCAATCAGAGTTCTGTCTTCCAGCAACACAGATACATATTCGGCTGTTGCGGCAGCCATTGGTTCGCTGAAAGGTCCAAAACACGGTGGTGCAAACGCAAAGACACTTGCTCAGATGGCTGAAATCAAACAGAATCTCAGCGACTGGTCAAATGAGGAGCAGGTTTATGACTATCTTTGCAAGATTGTACGCAAAGAGGCAGGCGACGGAAGCGGCTTGATTTATGGTATTGGTCACGCAGTTTACACGCTTTCCGACCCACGTGCGATTTTGCTCAAGTCTTGTGCAAAGGAGCTGGCAAAGGAAGTCGGCGAAGATGCAGAGAAGGAATTTGAGCTTTATGCGTCGGTTGAAAGATTGGCTCCAAAGGTGTTTGCGGATGTTAAGAATCTTCATTCACCAATGCCTGCAAACGTTGACCTTTATTCGGGATTCATTTATCAGATGCTTGATATTCCTGAGGAACTTTATACCCCAATTTTTGCCATGGCAAGAATTGTCGGATGGTGTGCGCACAGAATCGAAGAAGTTCTCACCGGCGGAAAGATTATCCGTCCTGCATACAAGAGCATTGTGGAAAGAAAAGAATATACACCAATAGATGAGAGATAGATATGACAGCACCCTTTTGGGGTGCTGTTGTTGATTTGTGGGGGATTTTGTGAACGAACTGCTTGGCGAAATTCCATTTGTTGACAAAAAAACACCCGTATGATATACTGTGATTGTTTATTTTCATTTATATTGGAGGAGAGAGAAATGAAAAAGAAAGTATTTTGGTGTTTGTTGGTGGTGTGTATAGGTATCTTTGCTTTGGGAGTTACGTCTGTTTCGGCTGAGACCTATGGAATTTATGAATATGAAGTTATAGACGGAGCGGTTAAGATAACTGAATGTGATTTCCTTGTGGAGGGTGAAATTGCCATTCCTTCAGAAATCAACGGTTATCCTGTGACGGTTATTGGGAATACTGCGTTTTTTTGTTCGCGTTTGACAGGAGTGATAATTCCCGATTCTGTGACCACTATAGAGGATACTGCCTTCTGGAATTGCGGTGAACTGAAGAACGTTGTTATTCCTGATTCTGTGACAACTATTGGAGACGAGGCGTTTACCGGTTGCGGATTGACGAGAGTAACCATTCCTGCTTCGGTGACAAGCCTGGGAGAGACGGTGTTTAAAGGTTGTGCGGAATTAACGGAAATTAATGTTGACTCAAATAACAAAAACTATAAATCCGTTGGCGGTGTGTTGTTTGACAAAAGTGGCTCAGTTTTGGTTGAATATCCTGCGGGAAACCCTGCTGACAGCTATGTTGTTCCGAATTCGGTGGTTGCCATAGGAAATGCGGCATTTAAATACTGCGAAAAGCTGAAAAGGGTGACACTGCCTGATTCTGTTGTGAAAATAGGAAGAGAGGCCTTTTACAGTTGCGACTTATTGGAAAGCGTGAATATTCCGGATTCTGTGACCCAAATACTACATTCTACTTTTGCGTTCAGCGGATTAAAAACCGTGAACATTCCCGCTACGGTAAGCTTTATTGATTATGAAGGTCTTGGAAATTGTGAAAAGCTGACAGAGATAAGTGTTGATGCAAAGAATAAGGAATATAAGTCGGTTGACGGAATTCTTTTCAGTAAGGACGGCACTGTTTTGATTAAATATCCTGCAGCAAAGACGGGAAGTGTTTATAGTATTCCTGATTCTGTGACTCACATAAAGGATAGTGCTTTTTGGGGATGTGTGAATCTTGAGAGTGTAATTATTCCTGATTCGGTAACAAGCATCGGGGTAGGAGCGTTTAGCGACTGTAAAAAGCTGAAAAGTGTAGATATCCCATCTTCGGTGAAAGAAATAAACATAGCTTTGTTTATGTCCTGTGAAAGTTTGACGAATGTATCTATTCCCGATACAGTGACAACCATAAGGGAAAGAGCTTTTTTCGGTTGTAAAAGCTTGACAAGTGTGCAGATTCCGTCTTCAGTTACAGAAATAGGTGAAAGTGCATTCGAAAAATGCGAAGGTCTGACAGCGGTGAAAGTCCCCGATTCGGCGGTAAGTATTGGAAGAACAGCCTTTGCGGAATGTACAAATCTGGAGAATGTGTTGATTCCCGATTCGGTGACCGTTATCGGCGAAGGGGCATTTGCAGTGTGTTCAAAACTGAAAAATGTGACAATTCCACATTCTGTAACAGAGATAGGTAGAGTCGCTTTTAATCGAAATTCAGAAATGTCAAGCATAACAATCCCTGATTCGGTAACAAGCATAGGCCATGGCGGAGTGGGATATTACAAAATAAAAGACATTTATTTTTCGGGCACCGAGGACGAGTGGAACCGAATCAGCATAGAGGCGGACTACGGAAAGTATTTTGAAAATATACCTGTTTATTTCAAGACTGTTATGGTTTATGTGGGTAAATATCCTGTATCGTTTGACCAGCAGCCAATAATTGAAAACGGCAGAACTCTTGTTCCCCTTCGTGGAAT
Organism: Clostridia bacterium; assembly: GCA_045579055.1. GTDB lineage: Bacteria > Bacillota > Clostridia > Monoglobales > Monoglobaceae > SIG440. The sequence goes on along the minus strand of JAZNLK010000189.1, from coordinate 4,077 downwards.
TTTTGAGGCCTTGGGTGCAAGTGTTGATTGGGATAATGCAACACAAACTGTCACAGCGCAAAGGGCTGAAACAAGAATTTCTCTGCAGATCGGCTCACAAAAGATGTTGGTGAATGGTGAGGAAAAGACGTTGGATGTTCCGGCAAAGTTGATAAACGGACACACACTTGTTCCTGCTCGTGCCATTTCGGAAGCATTTGGTTGTGATGTTCAATGGGATGCAGAACATTGGTCGGTAAGAATAAATTCATTATAAGATAAAAGTATATGTACAAATAACCCCTTGCAACGCATTGTGTTGCAAGGGGTTTGGCTTTTGAATAAGAGTTATTTTATAATAAATCAAGTGCCATTTCAATGTTCTTGTCGGCAAGAGTTTTGTAACGATCGCTTTTTTCTTTCAAGTCTGCACGAATCCTGTCATAGTTTTCGATGATACTGTCAGCATAGCCGCAAAGCATCTCAACATCCGGGTCGAAAACCTTGATAAGGCTGTTCTGGTCAATTGATTCCATAACGGCATTAACCTTTGGGTCATAATCAAGACCGATGGAAGGAACAGCATTCTTTGTCGCATAAATCAATGTGTGCAGTCGCATTCCCACAACAAACTTTGAGCGGCCTATGAGACCAATCATTGTTTGAGGAGACAGTGACTTTGGTGTCTGAACACAGTCGCCTCCGATTTTTTCGGCAATTCTTGCGGAAATACCGCTGTCGTAACATTCCTGCATAGGAATCACTAATGGAATGAGACTGTATTTTTTGTTGACATACTTGGCAAATTCAGCGATTCTGTCTTCAAAATCTTTGTGATTTTCCTTCCATTCTCTCACTGAGATAATAAAGAATTCTTTGCCGGCAGGAATCTTTGAATCGGCAAGAGCTTTGTTTATGTCTTTTTCGGGATTGCTTTCAAGGGCAAAAACAGGGTCTGCTGTAACAAAAACAGGAATATCGGCTGAAACCAGATGTTCAATTTCTTCTCGGGAGTTTTTTTCTCTCAAAGTAATCAAATTAGCTTTGTTTATACCTTTTTTGAGCTTGCACAGATTGCTTTTTTTCTGAATGGGACCGATGCCGTTGGCATACAGCATTACTTTTGCACCACGCATCTTTGCAAGGCGGATTATTGAAAGGTAATAAAACAGTGATTTTGAACTGGTTACGTCTTGCAAAAGGCTACCGCCGCCGCTGATGAGGAGCTTTGTTTTCTTCATCGCCTTAAAAATCTTGCAGAAGCTGAATCGGTCAATGCTTGTTACCCCATATGTTTTTGCGGTTTCCTGCGGGTTCTTTGAAAGAACCGTTATGGAAATATTGGGACACTTTTCTCTGAGACCTGTTATGATTGAGGTCAGGATTGCATCGTCACCGCTGTTATGGAAACCGTAGTATCCCGAAAGGATAACATCGGTTGTGCGTTTGCTGTTGCCGTGGAAGAGGTATTTTCCGATGTCATTGAATTCGGAAATGTCAACTTCGTTTATTTTTGAATCCTTAATTATTGAGATATACATTTTCAGGGCATCATTCGCCATTGTCTCTACGGAATAATGTGTTTTTACCGTTTCCAGTGAAAAATCGCCCAGATTCTTGCGATAGTCGACATTTTGAGGGTCAAGAATTTTCAAAAGGTCATCTTGTAATTGCTCGGTAGTGGTTTCGCCACAACCTCGACAACAGAAGTTTGTGTCGATGGACACTTGAAGCTTGTCACGGTCAAAAATTCCGATATAGCCTTCGTTTCCGGCGATGATTGCAGGCTTTCTGCAAGCCATAGCTTCAAGAGCGGCACGGCTAACACCTACAAAAACATCGCCCGATGCAACAAACTTGTTGATATCGGTTCTGCCACCGGTGGTTATTATAATCCGTTTGCCAAGGGTTTTGTTCATTTCCTCAGCTTCGGCAATTATTGTGTCCAAATCGTTGCCGCCACCAACAACAACAACTTCAAGCTCCGGGATTTTATCCAGGAGTGCAGGAACAGCTTCGATGAGCTTGTGTGCCGCATAACTGCGGTCAGTGTCCATTCGGCTCACATAGACAATTCTTGTTTTGTCGCTGCCAAACTTAAATTCTTTTGCAACATCCGAAAAATCAACATTTTCGGAGAACTTTTCCATATCAACACCGTTTATTGTTACCCTGATATTGTCAGGTTCACAACCGTAATTGTCAACAAGATACTTCTTGATATCGTCGCTGACTGCAAGGGAGCGGTCGCCCCAGTTTGTCAGCAGGTTCAAAGGGAATTTTGTGTTGAAAACCCAATGAGCAGTGGTGACAAAGCGGAAATTGTACTTTTTTTGCAGTCTTCCACAGATAAATCCGGGAATTCTGGCGTGGGCGTGAACAACGTCAATTTTGTTGTCAAGAATGATGCGTTCAAGCATTTTGTAGGATTTTCGCATAGCTCCAACGGATTTGCTGTGCAGAGGAACGGGGAAATGCTGTATTCCGGCTTCCTCCAGCTCTGCAACATATGCACCGCCGTTTGATGCCACGAACACTTCCACACCACGGCGTGCAAGAGCCTTTGAAAGCTCCACAATATGGGTTTCTGCACCGCCTATATCCAGTTGCATTGTTGCCATTAAAACTTTCATAAATTCTTAATTCCTTTTCAACAAGCTTTATTCTCCCTCGGTTTTTGGTTCAAGAGGAGTTTTTCTGAAAGGGTCAAACACTGTATTTGCCAGTTCAGCCATTTTTGAGTTGTCCATAATGTAATATGAAACACCGCCGATTGTTTGGGGGGTTCCGGGCAATTGATGCATAGCTACACCATCTGATGAAAGCTTTGCCGCAACACCCAGATGCCTGAGCAAGTCTTTTACGGTGTAGTTTGTTCTGACATACTTGCAGATAACCTCGTAAAGATCGGGAGCCTTGGCGATATATTCGGCGTTGAGCTTTTGTTGAACAAGAGCCTTCAGAAATGCCTGCTGTGCTTCTATTCTGCCCAAATCACCCATAGCATAACCGGGATAGCCCGGATTTCCCTGTCTGAATCGTACGAAATCGTGGGCGGCTTCACCGTCAAGATGCTGCATTCCGGGTTTCAGGTCAATGTGAAGCCCCTGAACAGGGTCATCGTATTTCATATGGAATGGAATTTCAAAATCAACACCGTCCAAGGCGTCGATTACATCCTTGAAGCCGTCAAAGTCAATTGTCATAAAGTAGTGAACGGGAAGACCGGTCAAATCTTTGATTTTTTTGATTGCATAGTCTTCGGGTTCTTCGTAGTTGCCTTTTCGTACTTCCTGCGCACCTATACCAATGGCAGAGTTCACCTTCTGATGTCCGCTACCCACGGGGATTCTTGTGTCACGGGGGATTGAAAGGACGTTGACTTCGTTGGTATAGCCGTTCAAGCTCATAAGCATAATAGTGTCGCTTCGGAGACCGCCTTCGTCAACACCCAGGAACAAAATGTTTACAATGCCCACCTTGCCCTGAGAAACCTTGTCGAGCTGAGTAAGCTGATTAGCTGTGCCTCCTCCGATTTTTTTTGTTGTTATCCAATGTGCGGTATAAACTCCGCCAATGGTGGCAAAGAGCATACAACACAGGCTGATTATTAAAATTATTCGGTTTTTTCGTAAAAATTCCATTTTAGTGCCTCTCTAATTATTCTGTCCGTCTGATTAAACAGTGATTATTTAATCTATGATGGATTATGTCACATTATACACCATGTGGTTTAATGTGTCAATTCTATTAGAAAAAAGTTTACATTTCGCAGAGATTTTTGTCGCTTCGTTTGTAAAGAACAAATTTGTTTCCGATTACAATAACAACCTGTGAACCGGTTTTTTCGGCAAGGTCTTCTGCGGCTTCACGTATACCCAACAGAGAATTTTCCAGGACGTGAACTTTTATGAGTTCTCTTGCAGCAAGGGCATCGGCTGCCATTTTTACTACGTTTTCGGAAACTCCGTCCTTTCCTATCTGATAAAGTGCGGGAACGTTTGCCGCAAGGCTTTTTAGATATGCTCGTTCTTTGCTTGTCATTTTTTTCTTCCTTTCTGTTTTGCGGAGAGGGGTTTAAATTAAATCCGAGAGCTT
>JAZNLK010000188.1:0-7614 GCA_045579055.1 Clostridia bacterium | reverse complement strand
CGCCACGGTATCGCTCGCGCTCTCCTTCTCGCAGATGAGACATACAGACCCGCCCTCAAGAAGGCAGGCTTCCTCACTCGTGACCCCAGAATGAAGGAAAGAAAGAAGTACGGACTCAAAGCAGCTCGTCGTGCTCCCCAGTTCTCAAAGAGATAATTGGTTATCGCTTACAAATCCCGAAAACAAGCTGTTTTCGGGATTTGCTTTTTGTGGTGGGGTGATGGCGAAAAGAGAATAAAGGCAGTTGCTTTGGAGGTGACGATGTGAAAAGAAAAAGTGGTGTTCTTATGCATATTTCCTCTTTGCCGGGGAAGTTTTCCTGCGGCAGCTTTGGGGAAAGTGCAAAGAAGTTTATTGATTTTTTGGAGGAATGCGGATTTTCATATTGGCAGGTTTTGCCATTTTGTCCTGTGGATGAATACAATTCGCCGTATAAGTCTTATTCCACCTTTGCGGGGAATCCTTATTTTGTTGACCTTGAAATTTTACATAAAAAAGGGTTGATAACCCAAGAGGAGCTGGAGTTGGCAGAACAGGAAAGTCCGTATTTGTGCGAGTTTGAGCGGTTGGCAACCGAAAGGTTTGATTTGCTCATCACGGCATCCAAGAGGGTGAAAAACAAAGAGGTTGTTGAAGCTTTTGTGGCAGACAACAGATATCTTGAAAGCTTTTGTCGGTTTATGGCTCTGAAGGCGGTTAATGATGGTGTTCAGTGGCAGGAGTGGACATATACGGAAGCTGACCCTGACGTGCTTTTTATGTGGAAGTTCATTCAGTTTGAGTTTTTTTCTCAATGGAATGAAATAAAAACATATGCAAACGAAAAGGGCATTGGAATTATCGGAGACATCCCTTTTTATGTGTCCCCCGACAGTGCAGACGTGTGGGCAAACAAGGAACAGTTTTTTCTTGATGAAAAGGGATATCCAACCTCGGTTGCAGGTGTTCCGCCCGATTATTTTTCAGAGGACGGTCAGCTTTGGGGCAATCCTCTTTACCACTGGCAGAAAATGAAGGAAAAGGGTTATGACTGGTGGCTGGACAGAATCGGGTTTATGCTGAAAATCTTTGATGGACTGAGAATTGACCATTTCCGTGCTTTTGAAGCTTATTGGGCGGTGGATGCCTCTGAAACTACGGCGAAAAACGGGCAGTGGAATCCGGGACCCGGAATGGATGTTGTGGGAAAAATCCGACGGATTGCAGGAGATAAGCTGATTATTGCGGAAGACTTGGGTCACATTACAAAAGAAGTGGAACAGCTTGTTGAGGACAGCGGATTCCCCGGAATGAGGGTTTTTCAGTTCGGGTTCTTTGGCGGAGAATCCACTCATATGCCGCATAATTACAAGAATAACTGTGTTGCATATGCAGGAACTCACGATAATAATACGCTGCTGGGGTATTTGTGGGAGCTTGGCGATGGCGAAAGACGTGAAATGCTTGAATATTGCGGATATACGGATTCCGACTGGACTGCAGGACTTCCTGCGATGATTCGGACAATATGGCAAAGCAATGCGGGGATTGTGTGCTTTACTATTCAGGATTTGCTTGGTTACGGCTCGGATACCAGGCTGAACTTCCCAGGAAGGGCTGAGAACAATTGGCGTTATCGTGTTACGGAGGAGCAACTGAATACCATAGATAAGGCTCGGTTCCGACGTCTTAATGAGCTTTATTACAGAATATAGATTGACATTTTTTGAAGAAAGATGTAGAATAAAAGAAGTTAGTAAAAAATTTTAGGAGGGTTTATTTATGTTTACTAATATCGGAAAGAAAATAAAGACACTTGCAATGGTTCTTGCTTGGGCAGGAATTATCGGCAGTGTTCTGGGCGGGATTGTACTTATGGAAGAAGCTGACGAGGCTGTTGGTCTTCTTACTATGCTTGTGGGTGCTCTGATGTCGTGGGTAGGTTCGTTTTTTATGTACGGTTTCGGACAGCTGATTGACAACACAGACAAGCTTGTTGCACAGAATACACCTCAGACACCTGCTGCAGCACCGACCTTTACTGCTCCTGTTGCTCCTGCTGCTCCTGTTGCACCTGTTGCTCCTGTTACTCCTGTTGCACAGCCTGCACCTTTTACAGTTCCCGGATATGCTAATGGGAACAACGCACAGCAGACACAGTATACAGCAAATAATCAGCAGCAGATGTAAGTTGTTGGAAAATGAATATATAATTGTTTTGAAACAAAAAAGTCTTTCACATATGTGAAGGGCTTTTTTTGCATATAATTTTGAAAAAATACAAATAATACTGAAAAATCTTAACGGAGGGAAAGTTATGAATCGTTCCAATCGGGAATATCTGGACTATATTGAAGAAACATCGCCCAAAAGCAAGCTGTGGAGGAATATGTTTTTTGCGTTTTTGACGGGAGGAAGTATATGTACCGTCGGACAGGCGATTGGGGATGTTTTTGACAAGGTTTTCGGATTCAGTGAGGAAAGCGTCAAGACTGCCGTGCCTATAACTATGGTGTTTCTGGGGGCGTTGTTCACAGGACTTAACTTATATAACAAGCTCGCTAAATATGCCGGTGCCGGAACTCTTGTTCCAATCACGGGCTTTGCCAATGCGGTGGTGTCGCCTGCCATTGAATTTAAACGTGAGGGGTATATTCTTGGGGTGGCGGCAAAGATGTTTACCATTGCAGGCCCGGTTATTGTTTACGGAATAAATGCATCCATTGCGGTTGGGTTGCTACGGTATTTGTTGGGATTTTACGGATAGAAGTGAAAGTCCGGAAAGGGGTTTTGAAAATGCAAAAACGGTTGGGATTACAGACTGTGAAAATGGAAAATGCAGTGAGTTTTTTGGCTGTGGCAAGTGTTGCAGGCAAAAAAGAAGCGGAGGGACCGTTGTCACAGCATTTTGATATTATTATGGAAGATGCGGAATGGGGCGAGGAAACCTGGGAAAAGACTGAAAGCAAGATGCAGAAGGCGGCACTCAGCCGTGCTGCTGAAAAGGCGGAGCTTGATGTGGCAAATATTAACTATCTTTTCGCAGGGGACTTGCTGAATCAGTGTATCAGCTCCACCTTTGGGCTCATTGATTTCGGAATTCCGTTTTTGGGAGTTTACGGAGCCTGTTCAACTATGGCTGAGACCATCGGGCTTTCAGCCATGACCATTGACGGTGGATTTGCGGAAGTGTCGGCGGCGGTGACTTCAAGTCACTTTTGTACGGCAGAGCGACAGTACAGAAATCCTTTGGAATACGGCGGTCAAAGGACGCCTACGGCACAATGGACGGTTACCGGGGCAGGAGCGGCAATCCTTGCAAAACACGGAAATGGACCGTATGTTACACACTTTACATCGGGAAGAATAGTGGATTTCGGAGTTACCGATGCCAACAATATGGGGGCGGCAATGGCGCCTGCGGCGGCTGATACGCTGGCGGCACATTTCAGGGATACGGGCAGAAGCCCCGAATTTTATGACCTTATTTTGTCGGGAGACCTTGGGCTTGTGGGCAAGGCGGCACTTATTGACCTTATGTATGAAAAGGGGTATATGATTTCGAAGAATTATGACGATTGCGGCTGTATGATTTTTGATATCAAGAAACAGGATGTTCACGCAGGAGGTTCGGGCTGCGGCTGTCTTGGCTCAACCTTGTGCGGCTATATTATGGATATGCTGAAAGGTGGAAAGCTGAAGAACCTGCTGTTTATGGGAACAGGTGCTTTGCTTAGTCCCACGTCAACTCTTCAGGGTGGAACTATACCTTCGGTGGCACATGCAGTTGCGGTTTCGGTGGAAAGGAGCTGAAAAAATGGATTATGTTAATGCTTTTTGGGTGGGTGGTCTTATTTGCGTTGTGGCTCAGATTCTCATTGACAAAACAAAAATGACCCCTGCCAGGATTCTCACAAGCTTCGTGATTCTGGGTGTTATCTTGGGGAGCTTTGGGCTTTATGATAAGCTCGTTGATTTTGCCGGGGCAGGAGCATCAGTTCCTATCATCGGATTTGGGAATACTCTTGCTAAGGGGGTTGTGAAGGGAATTTCGGAAAAAGGATTTCTGGGAATTTTCACGGGGGGTATTTCAGCGGCGTCAGGCGGTATTGCCGCATCAATATTTTTTGGATTTCTTGCCGCAATTATCTTTAAAGCACGGCAAAAATAAAAAAATTCACGCAGTTTTTGTTCCCGGAGGGGGTGATTTGACAATGTTTACAAAAAATGTTGTAATTGCCTCTAAAAAACACATAAATTTTTGATTTTTTTCATTTTCGCTATTGCAATAATCTCCACGGAATAGTATAATATATTTGATTATATTAAACTGAGGGGAGTGTTTGTCTTTGAAGGAAATTGACAGCTTTGAAATGGAAAAACAACGGGATTTCATACAGAAAATCCGAATGGAAAACACTATGGCAAACAGACGTCCTCTTGCCTTTGTTGAGACCTACGGATGTGCACAGAATGAAAATGACTCAGAACACCTGAAAGGGATGCTCAGCGATATGGGTTACGGCTTCTGTGATTCGGCAGAGGAGGCGGATTTGGTGCTTTACAATACTTGTGCTGTACGTGAAAATGCCGAGCTCAGAGTTTTTGGAAATCTGGGTGCACTCAAACACCTGAAACGCAAGAAGCCTTCAATGCTTATTGGTGTTTGTGGTTGTATGATTCAGCAACAGCATATTGCGGAGCAGATAAAAAAGAAATATAAACACGTTGATATGGTTTTTGGAACCCATGTGGTGTACCGCTTTCCGCAGATTCTTGATGAAGCCTTGAATGACGGCAGAGTTATTGATATTGAAGAAAGTGAAGGAAAAATTTTTGAGGGAGTTACCTCCGTCAGGGATAATCCGCCTCTTGCGAAAATTCCTGTTATGTATGGTTGCAACAACTTCTGCACCTACTGCATTGTTCCTTATGTCAGGGGAAGAGAGAGGAGCAGAAGTCTTGAAAATATTCTGAAAGAGGTCAGGGAGGTTGCGGCTCAGGGATACAGAGAGGTTATGCTCTTGGGGCAGAATGTTAATTCTTATGGCAAGGATTTGCCCGACGGATTGACCTTTGCCCAGCTTCTTGGGGAGGTCTGCAAGGTTCAGGGGATTGAACGCATAAGGTTTATGACTTCGCATCCCAAGGATATTTCGGACGAGCTTATTGAGGTTATGGCAAATGAACCGAAAATATGCAAGCAGCTGCATCTTCCGGTACAGTGCGGTTCCGACAGAATCCTCAGAAAGATGAACAGAAGCTACACCAGAGAAAAGTATCTGGATATTGTCAGAAAGGTTCGGGAGAAAATGCCTGATATTGTTCTGACCAGTGATGTTATTGTCGGGTTTCCCGGTGAGACCAATGAGGATTTTGAGGAGACTATGTCGATTCTGGCGGAAGTTGAATATGATATGATTTTCTCGTTCATTTATTCAAAACGGAAGGGTACTCCTGCGGCTGAGATGGAGGACTGTCTCACGGATGAGGAAAAGCATAAAAACTTTGACCGTATGGTTGCGTTCCAGAATGAAATTTCAAAGAAGAAGAATGACGCATATTTTGGAAAAACCGAAAAAATTCTTGTTGAAGGCAAAAGCAAGACCAATCCCGATTTCCTTTGCGGCAGAACCGACGGCGGAAAGATTGTTAACTTTCGTGGCACGGAGGATATGGTGGGAAAAATTATTGATGTGAAAATTACAGAAGTAAAAACCTGGTCACTTATAGGTGAAATAGTTAAATAATTTGGAGGAAAAGAAAATGAGAAATACAATTATTGAAAAGGCACAGGAGCTTGGACAGCTTATTGCAGAAAGTGCTGAAAGCGCAAGGGTTTCGGCTGCGGCTGAGGCGATGAACAACGATGAGGAAGCAACAACACTTCTTCGTACTTATAACGAAAACAGAAAAACAGCAACAGACAATCTTCGTGGAACAGACCCCACAAAAGAGGATTTGGAAAACTACCGCAATTATGTTCAGGCAGAATTTGAAAAAATTGCCGGAAACAAGCTTATTGCCGAATACATCGAAGCAAGCAAGGAATTTGACCTTATGGTGAATCAGGTTAACGCTGTTCTCAGCTACTTCATCACCGGTCAGGAACAGGAATCTGCCGAGGGCGGTTGCAGCGGCAACTGTGCAGGTTGTTCGTCCTGTCATTAGTTTTGGCGTAGAATCAAGTCGGCTCTGTCTTGATGGAGTCGGAATTTAAACTTGAAAATTGGAGGAATTACAAATGGCGGAATTTACGCCTATGATGCGACAGTATTTTGAAATTAAAAATGAATATAAAGACAGCATCCTTATGTATCGCCTGGGCGATTTTTATGAGATGTTCTTTGAGGATGCCATCGTTGCGTCAAGGGTTCTGGAAATCACTCTGACAGGCAGGGATTGCGGTCAGGAGGAACGTGCACCTATGTGCGGAGTTCCGTTTCATTCGGTGGACAGTTACATAGCAAAGCTGGTTGAAAACGGATATACTGTTGCCATTTGTGAGCAGACCGAAGATCCTGCTGCCGCAAAGGGAATTGTGAAGCGTGAGGTTGTCCGTGTTATCACTCCCGGAACAATTATGGATTCGGCGGCTCTTGAGGATTCAAAAAACAACTATCTTGCATCGGTGTTTGCGGAAGGCACTTGTGCGGGGATTTCCTTTGTTGATATTACAACAGGAGAGATTTCGGTTAATGAGTTTGAGGGCGAGGATATTGAAATTCAGCTCCTCAATGAAATCAGCAGATTTTCTCCTGCTGAAATTATATTCAATCTTGAAGCATATGAAAAACAGGGACTTCTTGCACCCATTGCCGACAGATTCGGATGTGTGGTGAGAAATTACTATAACTGGGCTTATGATGCCGAAACTGCAAAGAAGAATGTTGAAGAAAAGTTCGGACAGGTTCAGGAGGAGCTGTTCCAAAAGGGATTTGCCATGCGCAGTCTTGGGGCTTTGCTTATGTTCCTCAGCGAAACTCAGAAAACAGAGCTGAAAAATCTGCGTCAGGTTCAGGTTATTGAGGCTCAGGAGTATATGGAGCTTGACCTTTACAGTATCAGAAACCTTGAACTTCTGGAAACCATGCGTGACAGAAAGACCAAGGGAAGTCTTTTTGCGGTTTTGAACAAAACAAAGACCTCAATGGGCGGAAGACTGCTGAGAAAGTGGATTATGATGCCCCTTGCCAACTGTGCGAAAATTCAGAACCGTCACAAGGCGGTTGGGGAGCTTCTTTCAAAGCCCATTATGCGAGAGGAAATTATTGAAGCCCTGAAGCCTGTTCAGGATATTGAAAGGCTTATTGCAAAAACTACATACAAGACCGCAAGTTGCCGTGACCTTCTTGCTATTGCGGATTCTCTTGATACGCTCCCTGAAATAAAGAAAATTTTGGCTGAATGCGAGGCGGGGATTCTCAAAAGGCTGGGGGAAAGCCTGGACGAGCTTTCGGATGTGAAAAGTGTTATCCGTGATGCCATAAATCCTGAACCGCCTACGTCACTCCGTGAGGGAAATCTCATCCGTGACGGATTCAGCTATGAAGTGGATTCACGGCGTGAAATTATGCAGAACGGAGTCAACTGGATAAAGAATTTTGCCGAGGACGAAAAGGAAAAGACCGGCAT
>JAZNLK010000187.1:0-7459 GCA_045579055.1 Clostridia bacterium | reverse complement strand
TTCAAGGTTGATATCGGCAACGACTGGCACGATTGGAAACTTGAGGTCAGAGGAACTTTTGTGACCATATATATGGACGGCAGCGAGGTTTGTACCTTTGAAATGCCCAAGGTTCCCACAACAACTCCGATTCTGAGATTTTTGTACACAAGGCATGCGCCCGACAAGGGCAGAATTGAGCTTGGAAATGTTCACTATAAGCCATACTTCCCGGATGTTGATCTGGTGACACCTGCCATGGGTTCGGAATATATTGAAGGTTCGGACATTACCTTCAAGGCAAATGCCGAAGAGGATGTGGATTATATTGACTACTATATAAGCGGCTTGAAGGTTGGTCGCGGCTATGCTCCCGACTATGAATATACTCTGAAAAACGCCAGAGTGGGCACATACAGAATCAGTGCAGGAATTGGTGACAAAAAGAGCCCCGAAACAACCATGACCGTGGTTAAGGCTTTTGATGCAAAGGTGGTTGCGGATAAGACAACCGCAAGGTATGGCGAAGAAATCAAGCTGTCATTGGTGACAGACGGATACGGCAGCGGTGCCACAACAGAAGCTGTTGAATTTTTTGCGGAAGGCAAGAGCCACAGTGAAGTGACATCAGCTCCCTTTGAAACCGTTCTTGGGGATTTGCCTGTGGGTGACACAGCGGTTTATGCAAAGGTGAAAAACAGTAACGGTGCATATTTCACCACAGAAAATGTTTTGTTGAACGTAACAACGGACGGCAATTCGGATGCGATAATTGACCGTGAATACCAACTTGATTATGAGCTGATCTCGGATGAGGGTAGCATCGAAATTGCAGACGGTCATTTTGGCCTGAAAATCAACCACAAGGACGGCAAAACAAGCTGTATCGGACTTGATGAAACTGCTATATATAACACAGGCAAGGGAAAATACAGAGTGGTTGTTACATCAGGCTATGCTGAGGTGTACTACAACGGTCAGTTCTCCTTCTCGTGTCTGCTTCCAAAGACAAATGAAGAAAATGTCATAAAAACATCAGGGGTATCAGACTTTGTGATGGGCGGCAGAGGAAACAAGTTTGAGCTTTTCAATGAGAACTGGAGCGGTGAGACAAACTACACCCGATACATTCATAAAATGGAGCCACAGTATTCTTTGGAATTTGACAAAACTGATGAATCCAATGAAGTAATTGAAATTTATGACGGCGAATATGGTGCAAAGCTTGAATTCAGAGACGGCAAGATTTATACAAAGAACGACAACAGAGCTGGTGGCGGATATGAGGGCGCATGGGATTATACATTGAAAGGTGATGTGAAGCCGGGATATTATCGCCTGACGGTGGTGAAGGGTCTTGCTCAGCTTTATGTTGATAACAAATATGTGGATTCCTTTGCAATGGTGGCAGATAGCTCAAGGGCAAGGATTGAAAGAACAATGGCGAACCCTTCCGCATCAACAATTGTTTCTCTGAAAACAACGGATGACTGGTATTACCATTCTGAGGATTTTTCAGGCAACAAAGAGTTTGACGCATTGGATTATTGGATTAAAGGTGACGAAGGAAATGGAGTTGCAGAAGTCAAAGACGGTTACCTGAGCATAACGGGCGGCGAATACCTCCTGAACGGTCAGGCAAACAAGGTGGATGCTTCATTCTCTTTGAGAGCCAATGACACAACAGATTTCTATATCACCATGCGTAAGTTCATTGGAATGGCAAATATGAAAATCGGCTACAACTATGCATCGGGAAAATGGTATATTGACAGATACAGCATTTATCCTTATTATAAGGTGGATGGTGTGACCGAATATGACGGTTATAAACCCGAGCTTGGTGTATGGCACGATTTCGACATTGAACTGGATGACAGAAAGCTTGTGGTAAAGTGTGACGGAAACACCGTTATTGAAACAACAACTCTTGATTTCCCATATGCGGGTTATACGGGCTTTGGTGTGGCTGGCGGCTCGGTGGATATAGACAATGTTGAATATGCAGGTCGCTGTAAGGTGGCGGCAGGTGTGAAATCAGCCATTGTCAGCAATGATGTTCGTCTTGGAATGCCTGTTGACACCAAAGACGGAAACGTAAAACTCGTTTCAGGTGCAGGCTACAGAGAAACCACCGACAAGGGTGAAACATGGTCAGGACTCCAGAAAAGCGGAGGTTCTGTTGGTGATGCAGGCGCTATGAGACTTAATGATGGCAGACTTGTTGCCTTTTATCCCGAAAACAATAATGTGGCTAACCCGTTTTTCGCTTATGTATCGGATGATGACGGTGCCACATGGACAAAGAAGGGTCAGATTTGTCCTGCTGACGGAGTGAGAAGAATCAACACTTGCTTGCCACAACAGGCTTTGAACGGAAGAGTTTTTATAAGCTTCACCATTCTCAGCTCTGAGCAGGGTTACGTGAAAGAGGTTCTCTATTATTCGGATGATCTGGAAACATGGTATGAAACCAAAACTCCAAATTTCGATCTGGAGTCGGGACTGAACTTGCAGGAAGGCAGTGTTGCTGAGCTTCCTGACGGAACAATAAGATGGTTCGGTCGAAGCATCCTTGGATTTGTATATTATGCAGATTCCACAGACGGCGGCGAAACCTTTGGTGAATGGAGACCTTCTCAGCTCATTCATCCTTTGTGTACATACGGAGTACAGCGTGACAACGAGGATACCGATACCTATTGGGCGATTCTTCAGCACGATGCTGTCACATGGGACGTGAGATGGCCGCACAGACCCCGTAACCGTTTTGCTCTTTGGGTGAGCTATGACGGTATGCAGAATTGGGAATACGTGATGACCCTCAACGAACACGGTGACTTCCCCAGCTACGATGCCTGCAACCATGTTCTGAGAGTTTTTGATGATACAATTTATATCCAATGGAACAACCTTGACGGTGTGGGACGCGGAATAACCTATTCCATTGACAAGTCAAAGGTTCGTTCACAGAAGCGACTTGAAGAAGTTCACGAGCGTTTGGTTTATGGGGTTGCTCCCGGAGCGGTTACTGCTCCCGAACTTATGGATAAGCAGTGCATTCTTCCCAAAAAATCGGGAATGGCGAGACTGTATGGGGAAAACACCAACATTGTTGTCAATGACGGGATGTATTCTATAGATACCGTTGCATCTGTGTTTGGAGCAGCTGCGACAGAAAACGGAAATACAGTCACATTCAAGCTTGGTGATGCTGTAATCAGATTCAGCGAGAATTCTTCATCCTATGAGGTGAACGGCGTTTCAGCCGAGTTTGAAAAGGTATGCATGAAAAACGGGTATCTTGACATTATGGCGTGTGCAAAGGCTTTCGGAAAACAGGCAACAGAGGTTGAAGACAGCATAATTGTGTGGTATAATGTCCCAGGTGTAAAAAAAAACTAACAACTTCACCCCTGTCGGATGAGCTTTGGATAAAAGATGGTGCCATATACATCAAAGGTGCAGATTCCATCACGATATCGGATTTGGCGGTTGATAATGAAAGCGATGCTCCATTGGACGGTTGGCTTGTTGTTGGTGTTTATAATGAATCGGGCAATATGATTGGCGTAAGGAATGAGACCTTGAACGATGTTGCAGCTGAGATTGATTCCGAAATCTGTACAGTTAGTCTCGGTGTGAATTCTGTTGATGACGTGGCACTTGTCAAAGCGATGCTTTGGGACGGAGCTTCAACCCTCAAACCCTATCACGATGCTGTTGAGATTTGTTATCCGACTTATGAGACAGAAGATTTGACATAAAAACAGAAAACAGTGAATGTCAGGAGTGGCAGAAATGCTCATTCCTGATGTTCGCTGTTTGATTGCGTAAAAGAGTGAGAGAAAAATATGGAAATTTTTATACTTGTTGTGAAGCAAATGATGACAATGATGCTTTTGATTTGTCTCGGTTATTTGCTCAGAAAAAAGAAGATTCTGCCACAGGACGCAGACAAAACAATTTCGAAACTGGAGACATGGATTTTTGTTCCGGCACTTTCGTTTATTACTCAGTTGAACAACTGTACCGTTGAAACCTTCAAGGGGAATTACAAAATGATTCTGTATGGTTCGGTATTGATTCTGACGGCAATTGTCATTGCAACCTTTGCATCAAAGCTTTTTGTGAGAAATGCAAAGGGGAATGCTGCACTGATGTATCAGCGGAATATTTATAAGTACGGCATTGCATTTGCAAATCATGGGTTTATGGGCTGTTATATTGTTCTTGGTGTCTGGGGGGATGCTATGCTGGCTCAGTATAATCTGTTCAGATTTCTGTTGGAGGTTCTAGGAGTTGGCTGGGGACTTTATGTTCTGATTCCAAAGGACAGCGGTGCAGGTCTTTGGACAAATGTGAGAAAAAGCATTCTGAATCCCCCTGTTCTGGCACTTATATTCGGAATAATCGGCGGTTTGTTTGGATTAAAGCAGTATTTTCCGGATTTTGCAATGAATGCTCTTGATAATGCTTCAAAGTGTATGGGACCTTGTGCTATGCTTCTTGCGGGTGTGGTTATCGGCGGCTATGAGCTGAAAAGTCTTTTTGCAAACAAGAAGGTTTATGTAGTAACATTTTTGCGACTAATTGTTTTCCCGACCGTTTTTGTGCTTTTGCTGAAGGCTGTGGGCATCGGAGAGGATATTCAGACGTTGGCGTTTATTGCCTTTGCCTGCCCCATCGGGATGAATTCAATTGTGTTCCCTGCGGCATACGGTGCAGATACGAAAACCGGTGCATCAATGACGGTGATTTCAAGTATTATTTCAATAATAACCATTCCGGTTATGTATTATTTGTTGATACAAGTGCTTTAGATTTTTTAAGAGGTGAAAAAAATGACTAATTTAAAAACCGGCTTTGCCAGACTTTGCATAACTCCCCCCTTGGGAACGGGGATTGCAGGTTACTATGCAAAAAGAAATTCCAAGGGTATTCTTGACGATTTACATATTTCGGCACTTGCTGTTGATGATGGCGAAAAACAGGTGCTTGTTATGAGTGCTGAGCTTCTTGAAATATATGAAGAACAAAGCCTTGAAATCAGAAAGGTTATATCGGAGTTTTGCGGTATTCCCGTGGAGGCAATATTTTTGAGCTGTACTCATACCCACACAGGACCCATAATCGGTCCAAGTGCTCAGGGTGACAATAACCCCGATTACGAAAGGTTTATGACCAATCAGATGCGAGATGCGGCAAAATATGCCCTTGAGGATTTGAAGGAAACAACATTCTCGGTTGCAACGGGTGAAGCAAAAGGAATTTCATTTATTCGCAGATTCAGAATGAAGGACGGTTCGGTTCAGACCAATCCCGGTCGTTATAATCCGGATGTCAAAGAACCCTTGGGCTTTCCTACAGAGACTGTCAATCTGATTATGCTTGAAAGATGCGGTGGTGACGACATTTATCTTGTGAATTTCGGAACTCATCCCGATACCGTTGGCGGTGAAATGATTAGTGCGGATTGGCCGGGCTTTGTTCGCTCAACTGTTGAAAAGGCTTTTGACGGTGTGAAGTGTATGGTGCTTCTGGGAGTTCAGGGTGACGTGAATCATATTGATATATATCCTCCGGAAGGTGTCGCGAAGGGAACCATCAAGCCATATTCCGGCTATGAACATACAAAGCATATGGGCAGAGTCATTGCCGGTGCCGTTTTGCAGATTTGCGGCAAGGCAGAAAGGGTGAATACCGATAAAATCCAGTATTCAAGCAAAAAGATTGTGGTTGAATCAAATCAGGAAAATGACAGACTTCCTGAAGCGGAGGAAGTATTGAAGATTCATGAGGAGGGACGGGATTCAGAACTTAAATGTGAGGGAATGGAAGTGACAACGGTTGTTGCAGAAGCAACTCGCATTGTGAGGCTGAAGGATGGACCTGAGAACTATGAATTCACAGTCAATGCACTTTCCCTGGGAGATATTGCAATGGTGTTCTTCCCGGGTGAGCCATTTGTTGAAATCGGAAGACGTGTTGTGGAGGCATCGCCCTTCAAAATGACCCTTGCCTGTGCCATAACCAATGGCGGCGGGACATACTTCCCCACCTCTGCGGCTTTTGATGAAGGCGGCTATGAGGTTCGGAGTTCATCCCTTAAAAAGGGTGTTGATAACCTTTTGGTTGAGGGCAGTGCAGAACTTTTGAATAATCTTTGAAATTAAGCAATGTACATGGTGAGTCGATGGCAAGCGTATGGTATACATAATCTAAAGTTATTGTTTAAGTAACGTAATACAAAAGTGGACTATCGCAAAATTAATACAAAACTCGCACAAAAGTACCAGCCGATTTTCGGCAGTATATAAAGCCGTAACCCTTGATTTATTGCGGATTGTACGGTAATATGTGATACAATGAAACAATGAATTGAGGTGGAAGAATGGAAAAAAAATAACGACAATAGCACCGAAAAAGGTGCTTGTTCCGAAACGGAAGAATGTGGCAGCCTACGCCAGAGTATCATCGGGTAAGGATGCAATGTTGCATTCCCTTTCGACACAGATTAGTTATTATAACAGCTATATTCAACAGCACGGAGATTGGTGCTTTGCAGGCGTTTACGCTGATGAAGCATTAACAGGCACAAAGGATAACCTACCTGAGTTTCAAAGAATGATTGCAGATTGTAAAGCCGGAAAGATTGATATGATAATTACAAAATCAATCAGCCGATTTGCAAGGAATACGGTGACCCTTCTTGAAACGGTAAGGGAATTAAAAGCCCTTGGAGTAGACGTATACTTCAAAGAACAGAATATTCATTCAATAAGCGGGGATGGTGAGCTGATGCTTGCCATATGTGCAGGTTGAGTTCCGAAAACGGAAAGGGAAGAAGCGGAGCACATCCGGCACCTTTGCCAGTATGCTTATATGCGGAGATTGCGGAAACTTTTACGGAAGTAAAGTATGGCACTCAACATCAAAGTATCGCCGGGTGATATGGCAATGCAACCGAAAATTCGAAAACGCTGAAAAATGCTCCACTCCGCACTTGACGGAAGAAACAATCAAAACAACCTTTGTGGCAATGTTCAATTATACCATTGAAAACAAGGATGAGATTCTTGATACAATGATTGAAATAATCGATTCCATTTCAGACACAAGCAAGCTTGATTCAAAAATACTAGCGGTAGAGGAACGGATGGCATTTGCAGCAGAGCAGGTAAGAAGCCTGGTAAATGATAATGCTTGTCGGGTAACCGACCAACAGCAATATGAGGTTGAATACAAAAAACGAAGTGACAACTACCAAAGCATAGCAAGAGAACGAGAAACTCTTGAAACAGAAAGGATGCTTCAGCAGAACAAACATAAGGAAGCAATGTCGGCAATGGAAATCCTGAAAACAACTGATGCTCCGATTACGGAGTTTGATGAGAACCTGTTCTTTGGATTGGTTGAAAGCATAATGGTGAAATCCGATGATGAACTGATATTTAATTTCAGAGACGGAAGCAATCGA
>JAZNLK010000186.1:0-6567 GCA_045579055.1 Clostridia bacterium | reverse complement strand
GGTCCTAAGGGTCTTATGCCCAGCCCCAAGGCAGGTACTGTTACTCCCGACGTTACTCGTGCGGTTGCTGATATCAAGTCAGGTAAGATTGAATACCGTCTTGACAAGACAAACATCATCCATTGCCCTCTTGGCAAAGCTTCTTTCGGCAAAGAAAAACTTGCTGAAAACTTCAATGCTCTTATGGGTGCTATCGTTAAGGCTAAGCCTGCTGCTGCTAAAGGTCAGTATCTTAAGTCTGTTACTGTTGCATCTACTATGGGCCCCGGTATCAAAATTAACACAACAAAAATTGATGCTTAATTTTTGATTTGCCTATTGACATACCGCATTTCCTGTGGTATAATGTCAAAGTTGATTAAATAAATTCCGCAGACAGCAGGTGGCTTTGCCATAATTCCTGCCGAGGACTTTACGAAATTACAAATTTTGGTTTGTTGTTTACGTGATTAACCCTCGCTCTTTGTCTGCGAGGGTTATTTATTTGTTCTTAGAAGTTATTTTTCGAAAGGAGGAAACTCATATGCCAAGCGCAAAAGTTTTAGAAAGCAAAAAAGCTATCGTCGCTAACCTGGTTGAAAGACTTCAGGCTGCACAGGCAGGTGTTATTGCTGACTACCGTGGTCTTACGGTTGCTCAGGACACAGAGCTCCGTGCTAAGCTCAGAGAAGCAGGTGTTGAATACACAATTGTAAAGAATACTCTTACTAACTTCGCTGCAAAGGAAGTTGGTCTGGAGGAGTTGGAACCCGTTCTTCACGGTCCCACTGCTCTTGCAACAAGCAGCACTGATGTTGTTGCTCCTGCAAAGGTTCTTGTTGACTTTGCTAAGTCAAACGAACAGCTGGAAATCAAAGGCGGTTTCGTTGAAGGTAAAGTTATCAGCGTTGATGAGGTTAAGGTTTACGCAAGCATCCCCAGCAAGGAAGTTCTTATTTCAAAGATGATGGGCAGCTTGCAGGCTCCTGTTGGAAACCTTGTCAGAGCTCTGGACGCTATCGCAAAGAAAATGGAAGGCGAAGCGTAATTATTTTAGTAAATTTAATTCATCGGGCGGCTTAACGTCCCGAAATATTATTTATCATGGAGGATAATAAAAATGGCTGATATAGCAAAAATGATTGAAGATATCAAATCTCTTACACTTGTTGAAATTAATGATCTCGTAAAGGCTCTTGAAGAAGAGTTCGGCGTAAGTGCTGCTGCTCCCGTTATGGTTGCTGGCGGTGCTGCTGCAGGCGCTGCTGATGCTGCTGCTGAAAAGTCAGAATTTGACGTAGTTCTTGCTGCTGCAGGTGCTGAAAAGATCAAGGTTATTAAGGCAGTTCGTGAAATCACAGGTCTCGGTCTTGCTGAAGCTAAGGCTGCTGTTGATGGTGCTCCCACAACTCTTAAGGAAGCTGTTTCTAAGGACGATGCTGAAAAGATCAAGGCTCAGCTCGAAGAAGTTGGCGCAACTGTTGAACTTAAGTAATCTACTGCTGCGATAGCAGCGAAAAAAGCCCACTCGTATGAGTGGGCTTTTTTGTGTGCAGAAAACCACACGAGCGGGTGGATGTTTGTTTTGTAGTTTTGCAGGTCGCAATGGAGAAAAATAAAAACCACCCATTCCGCAAAGAATGAGTGGTTTGGAGCTTGTGATCCGGCTCGAACGGACGACCTGCGCATTACGAATGCGCTGCACTACCGACTGTGCTACACAAGCTTATCAACAAATGGAATTATACTACATTTGGACGGATTTGTCAAGAATTTATTAATTGGTTAAAGTTTTTCTTTTTTCTTGACGTGACATTGGATTATATGCTAAAATGTTACAAATACATTCAGCCCGAAAGGATGATGAGATTATGGAAAAGCTTGCAGTTATAGATTTGGGTTCAAATTCAATCAGAATGAGTATATTCGAAATCAACACCGATAAGACATTTCGTCAGACAGGTAATTTCCGTAAAATGGTGAAGCTCAGCGAAGGTATGAATGAGGATATGAAGCTTCAGCCTGAACCTCAGCTTCGTACGGTCAATGCCTTTCTGGAATTTAAACAGATTATGCACCATGAGGCGGTTACGAAGGTAAGGTGCGTTGCAACAGCCGCAGTGCGAAAAGCGAAAAACCGTGATGAATTTATTGAAACCGTGAAGAGTGTTGCCGGAATAGAGATTGAAGTTATTGATGGGGAACGTGAAGCGGCACTTGATTGTCTTGCCATTTCAAAGACTTTAGGTATTGACCGTGGCATTGTTTGTGATATAGGTGGTGGAAGCACAGAGTTTATTGCAATTGTTGACGGCGAAATGCTGAAACCTGCAATAAGCAAGCCTATGGGCTCCAGATCTATTACGGAAATGTTTCTTTCGGAGGATGAGACCGAAGAGTCTGTTAGTGTGGCTGAAAGATACATAGGAAAACACGTTGAAGAGCTTCCGTGGCTGGATGTTATGCAGGAGGCACCTATCGTGGGTATTGGCGGAACGCTTCGGGCTCTTGCGAAGTTCCATATGGGGGATGACGGTGCGGGAACGATTTTGAAGCACGAAATTCCGGCAGAGGAAGCGGAGGCTCTTGTAAAAAGAATTATTGAGGCATCGGTTGAGGAAAGGTGTATGATGCCGGGAGTAGGTCAGGAACGTGGTGATATTATTCTTGGGGGATTGATTCCTTTTATGGAACTGAAAAAGCTTATAAACTCGCCTATGCTGATTGTTGCAGATGTGGGGATTCGCGAGGGGATTCTCTTTGAAATGTTGGAAAAGGAAGTATAAATCCAATTTATAATGAATAAACAGGCATAAACCTTCAAAAGCTAATAAAAATGCTTTTGGAGGTTTTTTTGTTGTATAAATATTGGAAGGAAATTGTCATCGGCTTGCTTACGGGGGTTCTGAATGGTCTTTTTGGGGCAGGCGGAGGTTCGGTTGTGGTTCCTGCAATGGAAAAGTTTCTTGGTATTGATGAAAAGAAGTCTCATTCCACGGCAATTGCCATAATCCTTTTGATGTCGATTGTAAGTTCGGTTACTTATGTGTATAAAGGCTATTTTGATTTTAAACTGTGGTTGTTTGTGACATTGGGCGGCACGGCAGGCGGTTTTGTGGGTGCAAAGCTCCTTGGGAAGGTGCCGAAAAAATGGCTGAAAATTGTTTTTGGCGGTGTCATATGCGTGACGGCGGTTAAGATGATTGTGTAAACGTGAAAAAGATTCTTCGACTACGCTCAGAATGACGGAGAAGAGTGGAAGCAACAGAAAGAATAAAGAATAGAGAATAAATAATAAAGTGAGAGGATAAAGGAATGTTGAATATTATTATCGGTTTTGCAAGCGGAATTATCAGCGGAATGGGCATAGGAGGCGGTGCGATTCTTATTCCTGCGTTAATTATAATTGAAGGGATTTCGCAACAGATGGCACAAGGCATTAATCTGACCTATTTTATACCGACGGCAATTATATCGTTGATTGTTCATATTAAAAATAAAAATGTGGAATTCAGGACGGCTTGGATAATCGGTCTTTGTGGAATGGTGGGGTCTGTGGCAGGTTCTTTGGCGGCGGTTGCAGTGTCGGGGGAGTTGTTGAGGAAATTGTTCGGTTTTTTTCTGCTGGGGGTGGGAGCATATGAAATTTTCAGAGGCGTGAAAATTTCGGGGAAAAGGGATTGAATTTGGGATTTGTGTATTACGTCAAGAGAATAAAAAAAATTTGTTAAAAAATAGTCAAATTTTCTGTTGACGTAACCGGAAAAAAGGTATATACTATAAAAGTATATAAAAATTTATTTATATTGTTAGGAGTGTTTTTTGTGAACAGAATCTATAATTTTTCGGCAGGTCCCTCAATGCTTCCTCTCGAAGTTCTTGAGCAGTGTGCAGCAGAAATGACAAACTATAACGGTTCGGGTATGTCAGTTATGGAAATGAGCCACCGTTCTCCCGTGTATGATGCAATCATCAAGGAAACAGAAGCTGATTTCAGAAAGCTTATGAATATTCCCGACAACTACAAAGTGCTTTTCCTTCAGGGCGGTGCTTCAACTCAGTTTGCGGCAATCCCCCTCAACCTTATGAAGACAGGTAAGGCTGACTATGTTGTTTCAGGTCAGTTCTCAGGCAAGGCATTCAAGGAAGCTAAGAAGTATGGCGATGCAAAGTGTATTGCAACTTCTGAAGACAAGACCTTCAGCTACATACCTGAAATCACACCTGATATGGTACGTGAAGATGCAGATTATGTTCATGTTTGCTATAATAATACCATTTTTGGTACAAAGTATCCCGAAGTTCCCAACGTTGGCGACAAGGTTCTGGTTGCTGATATGTCATCATGCATCACAAGTGAACCTGTTGATGTTACAAAGTTCGGTGTTATCTATGCAGGTGCTCAGAAGAATATGGCTCCCGCAGGTCTGACTGTTGTTATCATTCGTGAAGATCTTATGGGCAACGCTCGTGAAGATATTCCCACAATGCTTGACTACAAGACAATGGCAGACAACGATTCAATGTATAACACACCTCCCTGCTATGCAATTTATGTTGCAGGTCTGGTTTATAAATGGGCTCTCAAGAACGGCGGTCTTGAAGCTATGAAAGAAAGAAATGAAAAGAAGGCAGCTCTTCTTTATGATTATCTTGACAACTCAAAGCTCTTCAAGGCAACAGCTGAAAAGAAGTACCGTTCAATGATGAACGTTTGCTTCGTTACAGGCGATGCTGACCTGGACAAGAAGTTCTGCAAGGAAGCTGCTGATGCTGGTTTTGCAAACCTCAAGGGACACAGATCTGTTGGCGGTATGCGTGCAAGTATCTACAACGCAATGCCCACAGAAGGTGTTGAGGCTCTTGTTGAGTTTATGAAGAAGTTCGAAGCAGAAAATCTTTAATAAGGAGTTTTTATTATGTATAAAGTTCAGACATTAAACAAGATCGCAAAAATCGGTCTTAATGTATTTGATGATAAATATACTTTTGGTGATGAAGTAGAAAATCCCGACGGCATTATTCTCAGAAGTTTCAGTATGCATGATATGGAGCTTCCCGAAAGCTTGGCGGCAGTTGCAAGAGCAGGTGCAGGAACAAACAATATTCCCATTGACAAGTGCAGTGAAAAGGGTATAGTTGTTTTCAACACACCCGGTGCAAATGCAAATGCTGTTAAGGAGCTTGTTATTGCAGGTCTTCTTCTTGCGTCAAGAAAGGTTGTTCAGGGTATCAACTGGGCAAAGACTCTCATTGGCGAAGGCGACCAGGTTGGCAAGCTTGTTGAAAAAGGCAAGTCAAACTTCGTTGGCCCCGAAATCCAGGGCAAGACTCTTGGTATCATCGGTCTTGGTGCTATTGGTGTTAAGGTTGCAAATGCGGCTCAGGCACTTGGTATGAACGTTATCGGGTATGACCCTTACTTGTCTGTTGATGCGGCTTGGAATATGACACGTGCGGCTGTTAAGGCAAATGACATCGACACAGTTCTTGCACAGAGTGATTACATTTCAATTCACGTTCCTGCAACAGCTGACACAAAGGGTATGTTTAACAGCGACACATTCAGAAAGGTTAAGCCCGGCGTTCGTCTCCTCAACTTCTCACGTGCAGAACTGGTTGTTGATACAGACGTTTGTGCAGCTCTTGAAGATGGAACAGTTGCAGCATACGTTACAGACTTTGCAACAGAAACACTTCTCAAGAACGAGAACGTTGTTGTTATGCCCCACCTTGGTGCATCAACTCCCGAAAGTGAAGATAACTGTGCTGTTATGGCAGCTCAGGAACTGAAGGACTTCTTGGAAAACGGAAACATCAAGAACTCAGTTAACTTCCCCAACTGCGATATGGGCAAGGTTTGCGGTTCACGTGTGACAATTGCTCACAAGAACGTTCCTGCAATCCTTACAAAGCTCACAGATGTATTTGCGAAGGACGGCATCAACATTGAAAATATGATTAACAAGAGCCGTGGCGATATCGCATACACAATGATTGACACACACAGCAATGTTGTTGATGCAATGCTCAATGACCTGAAGGCTGTTGATGATGTAATCAAGGTTTCACTTTACACAGAATAATCAAATATATTTTCGGTAGATTGGACGGTCGCGGGCACAAAGGAGTGATCCTGTGCGTGAGGAAAGTCCGAGCTCCACAGGGCAGGGTGCAAGGTAACCCCTTGTGAAGGCAACTTTAAGGAAAGTGCAACAGAAATATACCGCCGATTTTTCGGTAAGGGTGGAAAGGCGAGGTAAGAGCTCACCCATGCTCCGGCGACGGAAGCGTGCTGTAAACCCCACTTGGAGCAACACCTGATAGAAGAGGTTAAGCTGGCCCGGCGTCTCTTGGGAAGGTGGCTGAAACCTTGCAGTGATGTATGGTTTAGATAGATGACCGTCTTAAATGACAGAACTCGGCTTACAGATCTGCCGGATAATATGAAGATGAAACGTCTCTCGAAAGAGGGACGTTTTTATTTTCTAAAATGTATTGATAAATTATAAAAAGTGTGGTAAGATATTTATGCTAAACATAATTCATATTATACAATAGGGAAGGTGTAGATTTAGACAAGTTTTT
>JAZNLK010000185.1:0-34427 GCA_045579055.1 Clostridia bacterium | reverse complement strand
GGCTCTTCTGTTTTTGGTTCCTCGATTTTAGGTTCTTCAGTCTTCGGTACCTCTGTACCCATTGAGAATTCAACTCTCTTATTTTCGTCCATCATTCTTGTGATGATTGCCGCAACCTCGCATCTTTTTATGGTCGAGCTTGGTTCACATCTGTGGGATGCGTCCACACCCTGAAGAATTCCTGCACGGTAAAGCTTGTAGATACTTTTTGAATATGCTTCATAGACCGACACATCGGGAATTGACCCGTCAGGAACATTATTCATCGCCTTCAATGCCTCATCAGGAAGGGCATTTGCGAAAATTTCCATATATCCTGCTCTTGTAGCCTTTTCGTTAATGTTACTAACCTTATAGAAAAAGTTTTCTGTTATTATTCCGTGGTCTTTGGCATAATCAACATAAATTTGATACCAAGGATTTCCGCCGGACACAAGATATACGCTTCCGTCTTTGTAAAGCTGATACATACAAGCCGCAAGCTTTATTGCTTCTGCATAAGTAAGATTATCATCGGGAGCAAAGGTTGTTTCACTTTTGCCGTTGATAATACCAAGCCGCACAGCATTATACACATCCTCATAGTACCAGCTATCCGCTTTCACATCAGTAAATTTTCCGTTTTCCGCACCAACAACCGTCCAAAAACTCAACAGTATTGATAAACATAAAATGATAGCTAATATTTTTTTCATAACAGCCCTCCATATATATAATTCTACATTATAATTATAAGACGGATGAAAGAAACTGTCCCCACCCTTTCACTGATTTTAGGGTGGGGAATCGACAATTTTATTTAATTTTACCGGCTTTTTTTTAACAATAAGCATAACAAATTCAAAAAAAAAACAGACGCAAAAAAAGGACGTCTATAGACATCCCTTTTCTGCAACACAACTAATCAATCGAAAAACAATTTTATTTTTTGGCAATCAATTTTTTCACTTTTTATCTTTCTTCTTGAAAAACTTACCAATAGTTTTCGCCGCCCAACCTACATCTTCGATTGCATTTGTTGCACGGGTATATTCGTCAAAAGTGCCTGTTTCAATCATTATCTGCCTCTTCCGTGCCACAGCTTCGCTTTCCGCCGCCATCATAGCGGACTCTGCCACATCAGCAGCAATATCTTTCGCTATTTGTCCCTTATTCTCTTCAAACATCTGTTTGGAAACAGCCTTCGAATATGCTTTCTCATCTTCAGACATCTGATAAGGCTTTGGAGTGCACCTGATAATCAGATTATTAAACCTGTCACTCAAGCCTGAGGATACAAAAGTTGCTTCAAAGGAGGTTGCGTCACCACAATTCTCTGCCAGTGCAAGTAATTCGTCCCGAAAGCCATCTACATCACTCTTAACTTCTTCCGGTACGGTATAATACTGTTCAAAAAAGTTCAATCTTGCATCAACACATTGTTTTACATCCGTTTTCATAATAATCTTCCTTTCCTTTGTAAAAACTTTCATTCAACGTTTATAAGAATCAGAATTTTCCACCTCCGCCGCCGTGAGTCCTTCCCGACGATGAACGGTGAACCCCTGATGAACTGCCGGGTTTCGGTCTTGCGATTTTTGTCACCCGGCTGTATATGAATATATCCCTCGAAACCGTGAGATTATGACTTCCCGGCTTAATATAGTTTGCAGCATAATTATTTGACACCGCAGTTTTCATCTTTGAAAGCTTGATAAACATAAGAATGAATGCTATAAGCAACGGAATAACCGCCGCACAGCCAATAACAATTAAGGAATATGTCTTTTCCTTTTTCTTGCGTTCCAAGGCAACACTTTCCGATTCCTCGTCATAATATTCGCCGTTATCTGCCATTTCAAGAAGCTCTTCCGAAGCATCCGCGAAGGCATTCATCGCAAGGTAATAATCATCGTCCTTCAGATAGGGTTCAATGCAGTCCTTGAGATGGTTTATTCCGTTTTGATTGAATACCTGAAGCCCGTATGCGTGAGTTGTTATGTGATACTCCCGTTCCTCCGCACAAATGTAAAGAAGAATTCCGTCAGCATCAGGACCTGCACCGTACCCCATATAATCATAAATTTCATCAGCTGTGGACTCTGCACTATATCCCGACATCTCATATTCTGTTACGATAGCCACATCAAAATCATATTCCTGACGGATATTCTCAAGCTTCTCCGAAAGTTCATCCTGCTGGCTCTGATATAAGTATCCCGCATCATCTATAATGGGAGGATTCTCAAAACTCATTGCAAAGCACGGAACCGTAAGAGTGACACACATAAAGCATATAAACAGCAATGAAATAAATTTCTTCATATTCTCACCCCCCAATCAAAGCAGAAAATATGCAGCAACCGCCGCCACCGCATACGCAATAGCTGCAACCTTGCCGAAATACTTCCATTTTTTTCTCTTGTCTATGGGATATTCACCAACAACCTTTCCGGTCTGACCGTTGATTGCAAACTGATAGTTTTTGTCAAGGTACCTGATGTTCAACATCCACACAGGAAGAAGCGAGTATCTCACCTTGCCGTTTGAAAAATTAATCCTTGTGTTTTCAGGCTGAACAGCCATATATCCTGAAGTTGTGTTATTAAAAGCAGAAACCGTGGAGTTGCGGACACGTTCATTTGCTCTTTGAACACTTTCTTCAGAAGATACATCATATTTATCCGCCAAATATCCCGAAAGGTATGCACCATCAAAATTCACCGCATCTTCATAATTATAGGGTTCAACAGCTTCCATATACACATCGTCAGCTTTTTTGGAACCGTCAACAGGAATGTTTGCAAAACCTATACTTCCTTCTCTGAACAGCTTAAAGTAGTCAGTTTTGGTGTAATTAAAATCAGCGTCACTCCAGTGCGACACTCTCTGTGCATTGTAAGTGATTGCCGCATTACAATCGCAGTCAAACATCCAGAAGGGCACGTAAACACCTGCCATTTCCTCAATCTTCTTTTTACTTTTGAATTCATCCGGCAAAAAAGGCGCTTTTTTATAGTCTTCTTCAAAAGCTGCTATTGCCGCTTTCTTGTCAACTTTGAACGGGATTATGTAATCAGGACGGAGTGCACCCTCGAACTGTCCCTTGACAATGGTTGACTGTCCGCAATAGGGACAAACCGTTGCCCCCAAAGTGTCGTCTCCTGTGATTTCGGCACCGCATGATGGGCAGGAATAGTTTGCAAGGTTAATCTCGCTTGTATCCTCATAGTTTCTTGGCACATATGCCTCCCAATCGTACCTGGACTCGCCGCAAGCCGATTCTGTTCCCTCCGTCAGTTGTTGTAAAGTTTCAACCGAAAAGGTGTTGTCACAGGAGTCGCAGTGCAGTTCGTTGCCGGAAAACACCAACGGTGCACCGCAGCACGGACATTTGTAGCTGTTTATTGCATCCATAACTTTTACCTCCTTGTCAAAATTAAAAATTTACCGCTGATAACATTCAAAGCGGGTTCTAGCTTTTTTATTTCAAAAAGAGCACGCCAATACCATTGACTGAACCAACCAAATATGATATACTTTTTATGATATTATTTTTTATATTGTAACACTTATTAACCAAAATGTCACCATACTATTTTAAAAAATAGTATGGGAAAGAATTTTTTTCGGAAAAATACGGGATTTGAGGTTAGTTAAGTATAAAATACAAAACTCTTGCAGGAGAATTCATAAATGAAAAGCAAATCATCAACACCGGTTTTTATGTGCCTGTTCACAATATTATTATTTTCAGGCTGCAATCCAATTGGCGACAAAACCACAAATATGTCAATTATATATTTATCAACAACCATCCTCTCCTTAGTTATGCTTTTGGGCTATTTTCTTTCTATAAGAAAAACGGAACCTTGGTTTGTTGTTTTGTTTGTGGCAGTATTTGTTGTCAATGCCGGATATTTTTTGTTATCAATTTCAGACACCTTGAACAAAGCCTTGTGGGCAAACAGAATTTCATATCTGGGTTCGGCTTTTCTTCCGCTTTCTATGATAATGATAATTATGAAAGTATCCAGATTGCGGTATAAAAAATTTTTACCCGTAATTCTTCTCGTTATTTCAACAGCTGTTTTTTTACTTGCAGCTTCACCCGGATATCTGAATATTTATTACAAATCCGTGTCGCTTGAACATATAAACGGAGTTTCTGTATTGATTAAAGAATACGGCTCTTGGCATTGTGTTTATTTGTTTTATCTCCTTGGATATTTCGGGATTATGGTCGCCACAACCCTTCACGCAATTGTAAAAAAGAAAATAGACTCAACTGCCCACGCAATCATTTTGGTTATATCGGTTTTTGTCAATATTCTGGTTTGGTTTTTGGAACAACTTGTTGAAATTGATTTTGAATTTCTGTCAGTTTCATATATAATAACCGAACTATTCCTGATCAGCGTATATCTTATGATAGATCATCAGGAAAGCCTTGTATCTTCGCTCAGAGAAAAAATCACAACCGCCAGGGTTTCTGCTGACAAGTCCCCAAGGAATGAATCTCCGGAATTTCTGGAACACCTGAAGTTTTTTTCAGAACAAATTTCCGCCCTTACTGCCTCAGAAAAGTCAATTTATGACTGTTATGTTGCCGGAATGTCCACAAAAGAAGTTCTGGCTGAACGTTCTATCACCGAAAATACTCTTAAATACCACAACAGAAACATATACGGGAAATTAGGTGTTTCGTCCCGCAAAGAACTTTTGGAATACGCAAAGGCTCTTGACCTCCCACCTGAAGAAAATAACCAATAGTTATATTTACATCAATCAAAAACCTCCTTTGGTAGTTTTTCCACCATAGGAGGTTTTATTGTCCGCCAAAAAGTCAATTTACAGCAATACTTTTATCCGGGCGTTTTTCTTTATTTTTGAGTATTCTCTTTTTCAATACATTACCCACCGGCACAGTAACAGCTCTGATAATATTGGCTCCCAAAAATGCCATAACAAAATCCACCATTATAACTATCCAAACAGGCATTGCAAGATATCCATAACAATAGTTATCGGTCAGATACGACAAAAGATACATTTCGAAAGAACACTTTGCAATCAGCTTTGCAGGCACCGAGATAATCGGAGAAGCCGAGATATTATAGAACGTCAGAAACAAGCTTAATGCAACCAAAACATGGGTTAACGACGCATTGTTGTTGAACAGCCACCAGGCATATTCCACATCCGAATAATAATAACAAAGAGCTGTTTCAAGAATCAAAACCGAAAAGAAAACGGTC
Source organism: Clostridia bacterium (assembly GCA_045579055.1). Classification (GTDB taxonomy): domain Bacteria; phylum Bacillota; class Clostridia; order Monoglobales; family Monoglobaceae; genus SIG440. The sequence continues at coordinate 29,190 of JAZNLK010000185.1, read as the reverse complement.
ATACACTTAACCTTGTTTGGCTTCGGCTTATACTCTGCAATATATGCACCAATAAAATACAGAGTCACAGGATACAGATTCATAAAGAAATCCGGCACCACTTCAAACGCAGTTTCGTTCACTATGAAATACTTACACGCAGAGGGCACAAATGTCAAAAATGACATTATTGCAATAAGCCAGAGTTTTTGTTTTCTGTCTATGTTTCTGTATAGAATATTGAGGAAAGGGATTACAAGGAATAAACCTATGTACAACTCAACATACCAGCCATAGCCATACTCAAAATCAAAAATGCTGACAACCATTCTAAAAACATTAACTTTGCCATCTGAAACGATACTTTCTGCCACCGCACATATTAAAGATATCACAGCATAAGAAAGCAAAACCGGGATTATAGAAGTATAATGCTTTTTGTTGAATTCTCTTGATGACTGAAGATATCCCGTTAGCAACAAAAAAAGTGACACGCCTATGTTCGAAAAGAACTTTAAAAACGTATAAAACGTCCACGTTGCAGTTCGGACATTGTTAACCATAACCCCCGTATGCCCAATCATATGAACCAGCATTATGGAACAAATTGCAGCCGTTCTGATTATATCAAGTCCAACTTGTCTTTTGTCTTTCATAACATCACCTTAAATCTAAGATTATCCTGTTCATAACCTATTCTTCGGAGTCGTCATCCAGTATTTCAAATTCTGCTTCACAATACTTTCCCGACTCGTGGTCGGCTGTTGTATTGGGTTCAGCATAATCAAACTCCTGCATATGCTTTTTCAGGCGTCGTTTCCAAAGCAGAAACCTAACCCAGTTCAGAACAATAAAAACAGGTAACAAAATCCACAGAAAGCTGAAAAAAAACCTTGCTATCACTCCGCCTATTATAATAAAAGCAAGGCACGACAGCCAACTTCCAATCCCTTTATTTGTGTAATTCATATCATTTTACTCCATACTTATATTTGGGAACTATCTTCCCGTCTTCAGTTCAACAAAGTTCATTTCTTCGCTGGCACACAAGACAATTCTACTATCATTATTTTATTTTTGTTATTTTTATGCCGTTTTCGTCCATTTCATCCAGAGTATCCATAACTTCTTCACTGAAAGCAATAGTTCCCTGTGCAGATACCGCTCCGTCTTTACCTTTAACAAAATTGATAAATACAGGATATCCTTCATCAAATGTATAGACATAAAGCACATTTTCCTTCAGGTCTTTATTAACGAACAGTTTTCCTGCTCTATATACTGTTGTAGCCGCAAGAGCCGAAGTTCCCATAGCGCTTGACATCCTTGTTGGAATGGTTGACAAAAGTGCATTGGTCATTTCCGCCTTTAAATCTTCTGAAAACTCCCTCAAATCTATCCCGGCTTTTTTTGCAAAGTCATCCGTATCTGTCAATTTAATCTCATAAACCGCTGTTGGTTTTGAATAATCGCCTTTTACAATTTTTTCGCCATAATCTCTTATATCATCACTAGCACCATAAGCTTTGTTCCATTCCTCCGAACCTGCTTTTTCCACAATTGATTCAATTATTTCCATACCCACATAATACAATTCCGAATCTTTTTCACCACAGCTACAAAAAGATAGTACAAAAACAACCGAAAGTATTACCGAAATAATTCTTTTCATTCTTATTCTCCTATCATTTTTTTCATCTTCGCCATAAGTTCCGGAATAAATACCGGGTTTCTGGGATAGTTTTTAAATGTAATATCCATTCCCGCCTCACGGTCAATCATTTCAACAACCGCATCTCTGCCAATTTTCTTTTCAAGCATACGACAAACCTCAATATCCTGAAGTGCTTCATAGAAAACAACAGCACGAAGAGACTTCAGACAGCCGTCTTTATGCGGATAAACGCTATATGGGTCACCTGACTGGAATGCCCCTGCCGCAGAGCTTGTCTGATACGGATTAATGGGAAAATGCGAAAGACTTGAATAATAGAAATTATATCCCCAATGCAAAAATCCCTTGATATCATATTTATAAAGCTGAAGTCCCAGGATTCTGTTGCGATACGAAGGCATTGCAAAAAATCTGTTACCCACTTCATTTCCCTGAGATGTACAATAATATGCCCAAAGGTTTTTAGTTCCGTCCTCAATAAATGGTTCGATATGGTTTGACGAACAAACGGGACTTTCCATAAGTCCGTTCTGGTAAAAGGTGAAATCAGACATCGCATCCATTATAACCGCACCTTCAAGCATAGGTTTAACAAGATTATATGCATAACGGTATGCTTCAAGATGTTTTTCTCTGGGTTCATCCGACAAATGAAAACGGCAATTTTCAAATATTCCTTCCGCTTTAAGCCATTTCACAAGTGCCGGAATAAACTGAGTGAGAAAGTTTTTATATTCGTCGCTGTTTGCCTTAACGTGCCAGCCGAACATATACTTTTCTTCACCGTCTTCTGTCACCCATATGTTAGGTGCAAACTCTGCACCCCACTGAGAAAAAAGCTGACAGATTTCAAAGTTGTTTATTCCGTGTTTATGACAGATATCCACCCAACGCTTGAGGAGCGAAAAATCAAACTTATACTCCTCTCCCACCTTTTCAATCCCGGTAAGCTGTGTCTTGGGTCTCGCGGTGCCTACAGCATTATCAAGGGGTGGTGTAATAACAGGTGTCAGAATAAGATTAATTCCCAATTCTGCGGCTGTTTTAATATATTTCTCGATTATTGACCAATGCTTTTCACTATATATTTCCACATTATGAGCCGAGGCAATGCAATCCACGTGGAACCACTGAGTAAAGGGCAGACTTGGTTTTTGAAGAGTCTCACCAAGCACATTGACGGTCAGTTTCGACTCTACCCTTTCGCTGTTACCGCTTTCACTGTTACTTCCTTCCATAACAAGCTTAACATAATGGGAACCGACCATTGCATCCTCCGGAACATTAAGCTCCACCCAAACAGTTGTAATGCCGCTCCAAAAAAGCACCTTGCCTTTCTGTTCTTCCACCGGCATAAGAAGGTCAGGCATAAGACCCGGTTCTCTTGTTATATAATCCTCATCCGCATTCTTTTGTCCTGCTGAATTAAACTCTTCCAGGGGCTTGTCCATGATAATATTTTTCACATCATAAACACGGACACAATCACCCAAATCTGATTCAACCGAAACATATGCAGGACAGGTTTTTTCGCCCATTACCGTTATCTGATACGAAAAACTCTCGCCTTTGAAAAGGTTTACTTCCTTCAATTCTTTTTCGGGAAAATCCTTGATGCTTCTGATTTTTTCAAGTGATGAAATCTGTTTAAACTGTACCATTCTTATTCATATCCTTTCTGTCATAAAGAATCATACCTGCAATAATTGATAATATGCAAAACACTTCACAAATTGTTCCGCCAATATTACCGTTACAGATATTATAAACGAGCCACGGCGGGGAATTTAAAAAACCGAAGATTCTTGTTTTTTTCGCACCTTCCGCCGCATATCCCAAAGTCATAACAATCATCGCAAACAACGGCAGAAAATCCAATATGAGATTCCATGATGTTGCTTCCTTGCCAAAAACCGCAAAACTCAGAACATAGCATATGATATAAAGGACAATCAGAGCTGAAACAAAGCAATTTTTATATTTCCCCAAGCGGCTTTTGTTCATAAAAACAATTCCCCGGATAATTCCGGCACCATTCATAAGTGCTCCTGAAATTGCATTTAGCATAAACATATTCAAAGAAAAGAGAATTGAGCCCGCAAACTGCATCGCAATAATATTCTTTTGCTCTTTTTGGACAAATGAGCATATATTAACTATCATTCCGACTATTCCGATTATCTGTGCAAAAATTTCCATTTCAATGTCCTTTTCCGATATATTATTCTCCCTGTTAAACACTCTACAGAATACCATAAATCGCCATTTCTGTCAAGCTGTCACAACTTGCAAATGCTCATAGAAACAGAAAACCGGTGCAGGAAACCCTGCACCGGATAATGCCAAATAGCCGAATTATTCAGCAATATATTTTGCTACATCAACAGGCTCAATCAAAGGAGCTTTGTCGAGTGCTTCCCATACAAGGAACTGCACTGTGGGAGCAGTTAAAGTTGTTGTATCATAGTCAACTGCGAGAGCTGCAGAACCTGTGTGTGAAAGTGCATCAAAATCAACATCAACCAGTCTTCCGCCGTCATAAACTGCAAGAACGGGAGCAGATGTTGCCGCTGCTGTGCTGAGGTTAACGTCTGCCGAAAGAACGTTTTCTGCAACTGTGAAATCTGCTGTAACAGCATTTGCTTCGGTAATCATAACATTGTCGATGTACCAAACTGCTTCTTCGTGATTCTTCTTTGATTCATCCTTATCAGCAGGATTTGCACTGCTATCTGCATCTACCTTGGTGTATGCATCAAGCAAACCACGTCTGTTTGCACCAATCTGGAGAGTATTCATCCACGACTTGTCACTTGACATGGTTGAAGCCCAACCGTAATCCTTTGTGCCGGTAGATGCAACAACCTTACCTGCAAAGCTTGCACCATCAAGCTTTGTCCATGCATCATCAGAACCTCTTAACTTTCTGTATACAGTGAAAGTGAAGTTGCCGTTTACTTTGGGAGTTCCTGTGCAAATAACCTTATAGCTGTACCATGTGTTCTTAATTCCTTCATGGCTTCTCAAATAGAGAGTGTTTCTAGGATACGAGTTGTTTGTATTTTCAATACCGTCACCACCGATTACCAAATCCAGACCTGTACCAAGCTCTGCATTATTTGCATCAAAACTCAAAACAAATGTTTCAGGCAATTTCACATCAGTCAGAGGATATTTTACAAGGTAATCTGTTTTTTCAGCAAATGGAGCAACAGAAGGTGTAAATTTTACATATTGATTTCCGTTTTCTTCTGTCTGTACTGTATTAACAACATACTGTACATATTTATCACTGGTATTAACAACACCGTCTTCATTTGTATCTTCGATTCGAAGTGAGCCGGTCTTTACGGGAACTGTGTTGGCATTTTCCATATCCCATTCCGCAATGATGCCTTGCTGATATTCATAGTCAGACTTTGAATATATGTTTATATTATCAATCTGATAATGTGTGCTAAGGCATTCATACACCAAATTTTCGTTAGCGGTTTTACCATCTACCGTTCCCCAATATGTGGTAGTTCTAGAAAGTGTCGGATAGCCATACGCCGGTCTTATCCAGCTGTTATGTGCATTTATACTAAAGCTAACCGTATAATTTCCCTGTGCACTTCCTATTCCGTAGTCCAATGTAGTTGTGTTATTATATGCAGTTGTCATTTCGCCATCCAGCTTCACAAATTCATCATTTGAGTCTCTGAGCTTTTTGTATACGACTGTATTTGATATATCAAAATTCATACCATTTGTTCTATCGACATAAATACGGAAGGTATACCACTTGTTCTCCTCAATATGATTGGGATTTATTCGGACAGCATAATAGTTGGCATTTTTAGAAGCATCTCTCACATCTACCGAAAGACCACCGGTAATATCTATGCCCTTCATATCAAACTCAATCATAATTTTATCGGGCAGCTTTCGTTTACTATCAAACATACCATTTGTGTAACCAGTGCCTGCACCAACAGCCGCAAAGTTGTAATAGCTTGTCAATGCTCCTTTATCTTTAATCGTAAGTTCTCCTGCCTCAGTACCTAACTGCAAGTCAACGACACGGTTGGTGCTGCCCTCTTCTGCCGCAACAAAACCAACCTTGGGATCCCCTGTTTTATTTTTGAAATACATTGGATCTTCATCAAAGTCATCGCTTGCGAAGAGTGTCCATTCGCCGTCGGTTGTTGTGGGTACCGCTGCTGAAACATTCACGCAAAAGAGTGATGCAAGAAGCGCAACAACTGCAAAAATGCTTAAAATTCTTTTCATTTTTCTTCCTCCTTTAAATTTTTTTATGTCACATCTTTGATGTCACTTTATTTAACTGCACATCAGATTCGGCCGGTGAACCTTCCGTACAGAAAATAAACTTGATATATATAATGGGTTAATTTAACCTCTTGTTGCTATATACACAACAGATAATCCTCAGCAAACTGAGGTGTCAGTGGCTGATTATACCAAAGAACATATGAATTCTCACCTTCGGTCATAACCTTGCCGAATGCCTCTGCGCACGCCTTTATATTGAAGTATCCATCCTCCACACAAGCCTCATCAAAGGTCTTTTGAACACCGTTCACGGTGTAGGTTGATTCACCTTCGGTAAACACAACCGAGCCGTTACCCAACGCAAAGGTATAAACACCGTTCTTGCTTGAATATCTTGTGCCGAATATCTTTGCAATTGTGGACGGGTCATAGAACAGTTCATTCTTCACATACACATCTGCACTCATACCGTAAATATATCCTGTACCCGATTTTTTGGGGACAATACACTGTTTGTCAAATGTGGTTCTTCCCACATAACCAAGGAACACTCTTTCATGCACTTCTTCAAGTCTCTTTGTTGTTCTGAGCTTTGTTTTGTCGATTGCATAAATGAATGAACGTCTGTCTCCATTGAGATTATTCCAGTTCACATAAATTGTACCGTCAAACACCTTTAGAACATGGTTGCAGGAATCCCAGTTTGGCATTTCCTGTGACTCATTGAGAGTCATTGCATACTCCCAAGTTTTCATTCCGTCATAGCTTACGAAAAGTGATAGTCTGTTTCTGGGGGAATGAACCGTACGGTAGCTGTAAGTTGTTGCGTCATAACTCGTAATCGCATAATATGTATTTGCATCCTCATCATCACGGACAACCGAGAACGAGGTAAGAGTATTCATAAGCCGGAATGGCCGAAGCTCACCAAAGTTTTCGCCTCCGTCTGCTGAGTCCATATAATATATAAATCCAAGACCCGTACGTCCGAAATAACGAACTGTGCCATTGGGAAGCTCTGCAAGAATACCTTCCTGAATGTTAAAGCCTGTGTTTTCAGTTGTCAGACCTTTTGAAGTGCTGATTCCCATGGCTGTTTTTGTTTCGTGCCATGTCTTGCCGAAGTCATCGGTGTAATAAATCCCCGTAATGCTGTTGGCTTCGGTAAAGGTTTCATCGCAGGCAATGATAATTCTTCCGTTTGAAAGCTGAGTGAGAGTTCCGTTTCTGAAAACACGGCGTGCCGCAGTACGGCAATCGCTGAGTTTTCCTGTCTGCGTCCAAGTTTTTCCATCATCGGAAGACACATAAGAGAGATAATCGTTGCCGTTTTTTCCAACCAGTCGGAAAAGTCTTCCATCCTGCAAAAGTGTGGCACCTGTCATAATTCCGTAAGTATTCTTTTCAGGCTCTGACCAGGTTTCGCCATTATCGTCAGTATAAATCATATCCGCAGCGGCATTCAATGCCACAACTCTGCCCGTTGAGGTTTTAAAGATTTCGGAAATACCAACCGAATTGGAAATTTCCATTGTCTTGATGCCTGCCGTTACCTTTCCTCTGCCCACATAATCAAGGTTATCAATCATCGCAGTGCCGTTGTCAATACCAAAGCCCGTGAAGCCCCAGAAAGGCATTGCAATATCCTCGGCTTCAACAACAGCCACACCGTCCATTTTCAGCACAAGCTTATCTTCAACAAGTGTCAGTTCAAAATCGTGCCATACATTTTGGCTCATAGCCGCACCGCTATATGTGGTTTCCTTGTCGTAAGGATATGTATAATCATTGCTCCATTGCTTCACAAACCACTTAGCTGTCACAAAATCATATCCCACTCTCAGATGGTAATGAGGTCCGCGGAAGGTTCTGGGCGAAACATAGAATTTACCTGTGCCATCCACCTTTGCTGACCATTTCATCCACACATCGTCGCTGTTTGCATTGAGATACACATCTCCTGAACCTTCAAGCTTCAATGCCCCATCCGAAAGGGTTGCAGATATTTCATCAGAATCTTCAAACCAATAATCAATTGAATCAAGTTCAGCATTTCCGCCGAAGTCATCCACGTGATAGTATTTATCATCTGTCCCCTTTATTGCAATAAAGGTCGATGCGGAAGGATTATCCATTATTCTGAAAAGCTCCGGTCCACGAGAATCTTCCTCTGCTCCGAACGAGCCGATATACTCATTGTCAATGAACACCTGAGCAAGTCCCTTCACAACAGTAATGCGCCAATAACCTGATGTTGCCGCACCTTCAAGAACAACAGGCTTCACTATTCCCGTTTCAACATCGTGATTAACTGTATAAATCTTTCCGTCTCTCACATCAAGGTCAATGCAATATTCTCCGTCATAGAAAGTGATTCTTTCGTCGGAGGCATCAGTCTTGTCGAACTCAATGGAATAGTTGGGCATATACTTCACGGTTTTGGCACTATATTCTGCCTCACCGCTCCATTCATCCAAAAGCATAAAGGTTTTAACGCCACTTCCGCCGATTACAAAGTCAGTTAGTCCGCTGTGCTGAACCGAGTCTCCCGATTCACTCTTTGGCATATGCCACGAAAGAGCAAACTGACCGTTATAATAAAGGTCTGCAATACCTGATGCCGCAACAATCTTATAGCTACCGCCATCAAGAGCATATTCCTTTGTTCCATCATCGGTTTCATAATTCAACTTTCCGTCCTTGTGCCCCACTTCAAGTGCAAAATATCCGTCACTTACCAAAAGTTCGCCTTCCGCTCCCACGGTATAGTCGATTTCATATTCAGGGTTTAGAGAAACCACCTCATTGCCGTCACTTATCACCTGTAATCTGAATTCATCTGTAAGAAGAACAGTTCTGCCCGAATTGGTAACACTTGCATAGACCGAAGCTGTTCCCACGGGGAGATTATCAATATTCAATTCAAATGGGGCTGTTTTCACAGTTCCCACATTTTCACCGTTCACAAAGTATGTAACCTGCGAAGGCTTCAAAGCTTCATTTTCAATGAGCATTTCATAGTCAAGTGAAAGTTTTGCCGAATCACCGTATGAAATCGTGCCGTTTTCAGCTGTTACCCATGCATTGAAGCCCGGCTTCACAGTGATTATTGACTCAACACCTTTAAAGCTACCCTCAACACCTGTACTAACACGGTATGTGCCCTGTTTTGCACTTTTCCACATGTATTCATAGTTTGGAGCGTAGCCCCGTCCTACCTTTAGACCATTCACAAAGAAATCAACATATTCAAGGTTTTCTTCCACAGTTGCCTTCAGTACAATTTCTTCATTTTCGAGAAATTCCGCATTATTAGCAGGTGTCACAAGTGTCACCTCAGGGAAGTATGGAGTATACTTGAGTGTTCCAAGATGAATTTTGTAACTATTGTTCAGTTTTGCATCAAGAAGGAATCTGAGCATACTGCGCTGTCCCGTTGTGGGTTGTTCAAAGCGACACACCTCACCGCCATCCATATAAATGGTGCAGAAATCCCCCCGGACTTCAAACTTCCAGTCATGCCAATCATATCCGATATCAACCATTGTACCCACACCGTGAGTTTTGTTGGTAATTTTATCTGTCATCCCGATGAATTTTGGACGGAAATACTGATAGTTGTTTCTGTTCCATTTTGTTACCTTGATTAAAAATGCTCCGTCACCATAATCATCAAACTTCATTCTAAACTCAAAATCAAAGTTGTCTGGAGTTTTCAATGAGCGCTCCACCTGATATACGCTGTCGCTGTTATTCACGTCAAAGGTGAGTATGCCTGTGTTTTCATTTATTCTCAGCGAAGACGACTCCGTGATTGACCAATCAGCATAGCTTTCGGGCTCCGACCAGTCAACGGTGAATGCCTCGGCATACTCCTTCTCAATGGGAGAGTCAACAATATCCGAAGTTGCATTATCCGTCAAGCTGTCAACAACCATAGCATCCAACAAAGGGGCATATGTTTCCTTATCCCATATAAAGAGCTTTGTGTCAGGGTCAACCAAGGTCGACAAATCATATTTCCCTCTCAGGGAAACAGTACCCTCGGCATCATTTACTATGTCCATATCCGACCAAATAAGCTTACCTTCATCATAAAGCGCTAGCACCGGAACAGAAGATAAAGTTGACGTGCTGAGGCTTATGTCTGCCTTAATTTCATCGTTTTCAATATAAACATCACCCGTTACCGCCGCAATATCGGTAACCGTCAGATTATCAATATGCCAGATACCTTCTGCGCTGTTCTTCACATCATCCGTATATGCCGAAAGCCACGAATATCTGCTGTCACCGATTCTGATTCGGTTTTTCCAGCCGATATCTCTTCCCACAGCACTGGTGGTACCATAATCTTTGTCAACATTCTTACCGTTTTCTCCGGCACGATAAACACCGGAAAGTTCTGTATATGGTTCATCGGAACCCATTTCTTTTCTGTATATCTTGAAAGTAAACTGTCCCGTTGCCTTTGGTGTGCCTTTGCAGACTACCTTATAGCTATACCACTTATCCTCGGTTTCCTCACAGCTTTTGATATAAAATGCATATCTGGGAAAAATGCCGACTTCTGTTCCGTCACCATACACCTCCACATGAAGGGGAAAACCTTTCACCTTGTTGCTGGCATCAAAACTCAGCACAAATGTTTCCGGAAGTCCGATATAATCCGGGTCTGATGTCAAGGGTACAACCGTTGTGAAGTCAGTACCTTCAACATATGTCTGGTCTGAAACACAGATAACACCGTATCCGTTTCCGTCAGGCTCAATGACATTGGTCAGATATTCCGAAGTCACTGTACCGCTTGGATAATCCATATCATAGCTTTTATAAACACCTTCCGACAGTTCATAAGCTGACTGTTCAACACCGTTATAAACAGTTATATTGTCAATCTGATAATGAGTGTCAAGAATTGCAGTAAAACAATTTTCAACAGCAGAAGTTCCGTCAACTGTCATTGTTGAAAGGGACTCATCCATGCCGTCAGCAAAGGGTCTTGCATAGCTGCGATGTGCCACAATACCAAAGCTCATCGCCTTGTTCACATAACTGCCACCGATTCCGTAGGCACGGTCGGTATCGTTGTCCCAATCGGGAATGTCGTCGCCCTTAGCCTGCACAAAATCATCATTTGAATCACGAAGCTTTCTGTAAACCCTTGTGGTATTTTTGTGAATATCATTAGTCGAAGTACTGGAAACCACAATACGGTATGTATACCACACATCCTTCTCCAATGAATCGGGATTCAACCTGATTGTTCCGTAATTTCCGCCTGTTGTTGCAGAACGGACACCTATTGTAAAGCCACCTGTGAGATTTTTTCCGCAAAGGTCAAATTCAATCATATACTTACTCGCCAGAGTCTTGCCCGTATCAAGATTATCAGACCCCGATGCACCCTGACCGATACGCACATTGTTATAGGGAAGATTATACCCCGCCTTCGAACTGTCAGCAGTATATACCTCGCCCAGTTTCAAATCAACAACTGTATTTTCGCTGTTTCCGTCTTCATTGACATAAGCTCTGCCCTTGGGAGAACCCAGCAAATGCGTGAAATATGTAGGCTTGTCTCCTTCGAAGTCCTCGCTGATAAGCACTTCCCATTCACCGCCCGATTTCACGGTTGGAAGTGCGGCATGAGTTTCAACAAGCAATCCAATTGTCAGAATCAAAGCTGTCATCAGAATAAGTATTACTCTTTTCATTATTCAGCTTCCTTTCATTTTTCTTTGCATATTTCCTCGTAAAAACACCACAACCGATGCTTTTACGAGGAAAAACACAAATGTGTTTTTCCTTTTATGTTATTTACGCACAGTTCACCAAGTCTTCAAGATACTGCTGTGTGTACGGTTCGTTATACCAAAGAATGTACGATGTGTCAGATTCGGTAATACTCTTGCCAAAAGCCTCGGCACACGCCTTGATATTAAGATATCCGCCATTCATACAGTTTTCTGCAAAAGGCTTTGCTTCGCCGTTCACCGTATAGGAATTTGAACCCTCTGTGAACACAACGGTTCCATCACCAAGCTTGAATGTAACTGTATTTCCGCTTGCAGTGTATTCAGCACCGAATACCTGCGCAACGGTTTTTGCATCATACATTCCGTTTGCAACTGTTATATCAACAAGGTTTCCATAAATATAGCCGTCACCTGATGTTTTGGGAAGCACGCTGTGTTTGTCGAAGTTTGACTTACCGAACATACCAACAAATTCTCTTTCGTGGATTTCAGCCAATCGCTTTGAAGTTCTGAGCTTGCTTGCATCAATGGCAAAAAGATACGAAAGTCTCGAACCGTTCAGGTTGTTCCAGTTCACATAGATTGTGCCGTCAAAAATCTTCAGAACGTGATTACATGAATCCCAAACACCAATATCACCTGATTCCACAAGATCCATTGCAAATTCCCATGTCTTCATACCATCATAACTTGCAAAAAGTGCCAGTCTGTTTCGGGGTGAGTGGGGAGTTCTGTAGCTGTAGGTATTTGCGTCATAGGAGGTGATTGCGTAGTATGTATTGGGATTATCAGGGTCACGTCTAACCATATATGAAGTGAGTGAGTGTGTCAGCTGATAGGGTCTCATTTCACCGAAGGTTTCACCACCGTCGTGAGAATCCATATACGCCAGATAACCGAAACCGTTTCGTGCAAAGAAGCGAATTGTTCCGTCAGGAAGCTCTTCGAACATGCCTTCCTGGAAGTTTTGACCCGTTGTTTCGGTGGTATAGCCGTCTTCCGCCTTGACACCACCAAATGCCATACTGGACTCTTTCCATGTTTTGCCCAGGTCGTCTGAATAATAAAGACCTGCAATACAGTTATATTCTGTAAAGCTTTCATCTGTGTGAACAAAGATTCTGCCGTTGGACATCTGATTTACCGTACCGTTACGAACAACACGTCTCCATGCAGGTCTCGCGGTATCAAATCCACCCATTGTTTCCCATGTCGCACCGTCATCAGAAGAAATCTGTGCAAGATATTCAGAACCGCCATTCACTCTTTCAAATCTGATTAACTTGCCGTCGTTAAGATTTTCAACACCGGTCATATAACCATAAGAATTCTTTGCGATGGGTGACCATGTTTTTCCGTGGTCATCGGTGTGCGTCTCATATGTGTTATTGTTGTAAATAACCACCGTTCCGTCACTCTTTTGGAACATTTCGGCAAGACCGATGGTACTGCTGTTAATCATTGAATTGATACCCGCTGTGGGCTTTCCGTGTCCACGATAGTCAATGTTATCGATTTCTGCTGTTCCCCCGTCAATACCGAAGCCAACAAAGCCCCAATAGAATGTAATAATCGATGTTGTGTCAATAACCGTCTGGCCGTCCATTTTCAGAACAAGGTGTTCGTCAACAAGTTCAATTTCAAAGTCGTGCCATTGACCCGTTGTGAGCGCAGGACCTTCGAAATATTCCTTTGTGTTGAAGTTCTGATAGTTGTAGTCCTTTGCGAACTGTGACAAGAACCACTTCTTTTCCTTGAAGTCATAACCCGCCTTCACATTAACTCTGGGTTCACGGAACACACGTGGTGTGATATAGAAAGTGTTTGTTCCGTCAACCTTCGCTGACCACTTCATCCACACATCATCGCTGTTTGCATTGAGGTACATATCTCCAGAACCTTCAATGAGCAGAGCTTCATTCTGAACCGATGCAGAAACCTTTTCTGTGTCTGCAAACCAATAATCAATTGAATCCATTTCCTTGTTTCCGCTGAAATCATCAACATAGTAATACATATCGTCTGTGTTCTTGACTGCGATAAATGTTGATGCTGAGGGATTTGTCATGGTTCTGAAAATTTCAGGCCCACGGAAGTTTTCTTCAGCAACAAATGAGCCCTGGAATTCATTGTCAATATACACCTGACCAAGACCTTTTGCAACATTGATTCGCCAATATCCGGCCTTTGCCTCGCCCTCAAGAACAATGGGTCTCACTTCGCCCGTGTCAATGATATGCATATATGAATGAATCTTTCCGTCCTTCACATCAAGGTCAATGGCATATTCACCATCATAAAAAACAAAGTGTTCGTCCGATGCATCAAGCTTATCAAACTCAATTGAATAATTGGGGTCACGTTTTGTAAGTCTTGCATGGTAATTGGCATCGCCTGTCCATTTTTCGCTGAACATGGTGGTTTTCACGCCTGTACCGCCGATTTCAAATGACGCAAGACCTGAATGTTTGACTTCTTGTGCCGCATTGTCTCTCGGCATCATCCAGGATGTGGCAAAGTGACCGTTGTAATAAAGGTCAGCAATACCCGAAGTCACAACCACCTTATATTTACCCACACCAAGATTTGCAGTATGCTCTCCGTCCTTGGATTTTGCAACAAGCTTGCCGTCCTTGTGGTTTATATCAAGTGAGAAATAACCGTCATTAACCAAAACCTTGCCTTCCGATGCAGTTGTGTCATAGTCAAGCTCATATTCACGGTCAAGTGTAACCGCCTCATTTCCTGCTGAAACTACGTCAATATTATAGTCTTTTGTTTTATATATTGCACCGTTTGCATTTTCGATAGTTGCATGAACAGTTGATGTTCCCACAGGAAGACCTGCAATATTCACAAGGAATGGATTGACTTCATTTCTTGACACGGCATACTCCATGCCGTCCACATAATATGTGACCTTTGTGGGAGCCACACCTTCCGACATTTCAAGGTTTTTCCAGTCAATAAATACATTTGCAGTTTCACCGTAGTTTATGGTCTGTTTTTCTGATTTTATATCAGCATCAATGCCGGGTCTCACAGTAATAACAGATTCAACACCGCTGCTTTCACCGTTGATACCTGCGCTGACACGGTATGCACCTGCCTTTGCATTTTTGAGTTTGTATTCATAGGTGGGAGCATAGCCTCTGCCAACCTTGAGGCCGTTCACAAAATAGTCAACATATTCAACATTTTCCGCAACTGTTGCCTGGAATACGATGTCTGAACCTTCAAGGAATTCAGAACCGTTTGCAGGAGATTTCATATCAGCCTTTGGGAAATATGGCTTGTAGTGAACAGAGTCAAGATGAATCTTGTATTCATCAACCTCTGTTCCGTTCATCATGAATCTGATAATTGACTGCTGACTTGATTTTGCCTGTTCAAAACGGCAAAGCTCGCCACCGTCCATATAGATTGTGACATACGCGCCACGAACTTCCATTTTCCACTCGTGCCAATCGGTGCCAATATCAACCAAAGTTCCATCACCGTGGTAATTGTTATACTTAGCGCTTGACATACCGATATATTTGAGATTTAATGTCTGATAATTGTTGTGTCCCGGATGTGTCGCTTTGAATTGGAAGGTACGACCACCAATTTCCTCCAGCTGCAGTCTGAAGTCCACATCAAAGTTATCGGGCATAAGCGGAGAACGTTCAACCTGATAATATCCCGTGTCGCCCTTGGGAATGTCAAATGTGAGAATTCCCGTTTCTGCATTAATCTTGATATTATCCGAGGGGGTTATTGTCCAGTCCTTGTAGCTTTCGGGATCTGACCAGTCTACTGTAAATTCATCGGCATATTCTGTTTCAAGAGGTGCTGTCAGAAGACTTCCGTCATGTTCACCTTCCACCTTGTCGGCAACAAGCGTAAAGTTTTCAACCTCCATTTTGCCCGTTCCCGTAATCCAGAATTTCACCGAAGGTCTGCCTGTGTTAGGATTTGTGGGGCAGGTTGTGAGGTGCTTGCCATCCATATAGATCGACTGCATACCGTTCTTCACCATAATCTTCCAGTCGTGCCAGTTGCTGTCCAGAGTGAACTTAACCGCTGTTCCGCCAAAGGGCGAAATTCCGTTGGCTCTCATATAGATACCTGCTCTGTTTGAACCGTTGTAAAGCTGAATGCCCATAGAGTTCGATGATGAGAACTGGGTAACTCTTACGGTCATTCTCATGGTATAGCTGTCAGCGCTTCCATAATATGCAGAGCTGTAGCTCGCATTGTCACCGAGATAAACGATGCCATTCTTGTATGATGCACCTGAACCCGTCCAATACTTACCTTCACGCCAGTCTGTTGCCGCCTGAGCAGAAAGAGGTGCAAGACAGGAAACAATCATGCATATAAAACAAACAAATGATATTAATTTTTTCATAACTTACTCTCCTCCTTCTTTAGTTTTCGATTACAAATACCTGTTTTACAGCACTGTTCTGGATATCCACAACAACAGTTGAAGGATGTTCCTTATCCATGTTATACGAAACAATATCATCCGCTGTTGCCTGTTCCATGGTTGCAATACCACGGTTAACTGAATACTTGTAGATTGTAGCTGTGTCAATAATAAGATTATCCACTTCATAAGTGGGATCAATTCCACCCAAATCGGTTGTCAAAGACGGAGTATACAACAAATTTGCTCCATCAATATTTACTGCCGTACCGTAGAGAATTCGGTATCCGTCTGTATGCGGTGGTGTTTTCTCTGTATTGTATCTTGACGTGGTGATTACAATGCGTTCATCAAGAGACGGCTGTTCGGTCATTCTGTACTTTCTTGTCATACCTCTGAGCTGATTGTTGTTGTTAAGCTCAATGCTTATCAGGTCACCAATCTGAAGGTCATAGAAGTTTTCCTTCATTTCGTCTGTTACACCCCAGTTGTATGTCTTGCCGGCATTACCCATAACAAGAGTTTCCACAACATCACCTTCAGCGTTCAATTCAACAAGCTTATCGAGCACAACATAAAGTGCCGATGATGTACCTCTTGTGTATGTTTCACGGTAATAGAACACAAATTCCGCCTTTTTGCTCTGTTCATCAACATTACAGATATCCATCATATATGTTCCGTTTTCAGAAGGAAGTGTGCTTCTGTAGTCAGGGACCGAATTTCTCTCGGTTGTTGGAACCTTCATAAAGCTTGTTGCGTTTGCCGCAAATTCCGATGTATCCTTGTTATACATACTCTTGCTTGTTGAACGATAACGGTATGTCACATTATCAAGACTGTGAAGACTTGTTTCCGGGTCTTCCTGTGCACTGTTAAAATAAAGTGTATCCAGCGATGTGAGGTATCCCTGATTGTTCACAGTATACTTAACCGGCTGTGCAAGAGGCAGAACATTACTGGGCTGTGCCGCAAGTGCCGCACCGGGGGTGAGTGCCGCTTCCACATCTGCCGCCTCTGATATAAGAACGCCGTCAATTTTGATGTTCTTTCCCTTTTCAAGAATAACTTCCTTCATGTCCGCAAGAATAAGTCTGAACTGAAGATTTTCACTGAAAGGCTTTGCTTCGCCAATCGACATCAGATATGCATAATTACTTCCGGTGTTTTCCTTTTCAACACGGACAACAAGACCGTCATGAATGTATATTGCAACAATCTTGCCCACCGCAATATTTTCTCTTGATGCTTCATCAATGTTTTCCCAGATTTTAAAGGACTTGCCCAGCGCGGTAAACGAATCACTTCCAACCGAAGTAATTGCCGCACCGTTCTCTTCATCCTTGTTTACCTCGATTGCCACTTTATAATAACCGCTATCTTCCGGTGAACGCTTGATTTTCAGAAGATTTCCCGTATAAAGACGATCAAGGGAATAATTGGTTTCGCCGTAATTGATATAAAGCTCATCTGCCATTTCAAGGTTCAGTGTTGTTATCTTGTCTTTGTCCTTGATTATCATTTTTTCGGCATTAACCGAATCAACAACAATGAATTCATAGTTTTCAATGCTTACAACATCATAAACACGATCATTATTGTTATCAATGAGAGTCACGTGTCCATACTTGGGCACCATTATCTCATCTGTGGGCATCGTGTATGCAACGCCGTTATAGATAATATCGGTGTCAGGCTGAATATTTACTGTTTTTGTCTTATTATTCTCTTCATAGCTGTACTTGAAGTCCGAATAGCCGATAATCTCGTCATAATCCAGGGTCATTGTTCTGTTTTTGTCAGATGCTTTCATATAAACAATGTCATAAGTCTCAACATCGTTGCGGTAATAGAAATCAACCGCATATCCGAAAAATGCTGATGCATCCTGAGGATAAGTATACACAAATCCATCGATTGCAACACCGTTTTCCTTCATTTCAAAGCCGGCTTCCGTAAGGGTTGAGCCCGGAACTCCGTCAACAATACCCTTTGCAACAGAAATGTTGAGCATATAATCAATACCAAGATAGTTTTCGTCAATCTGGAAATCCATCCCGGTGTTGCTGATACCTGTCGCAACACACGCAGGTGCGTGAAGGGCATTATAAATCATTTTATAGAACTGACCGGCTTCAACCTCATCAACAACAGGAACCCCTTCAAGAAGGTCGGTCTTGCTGATTGTTGAATCCATACCCATCACCGCAGTGTAGCTCTTGTAACCTATAAGTCTCGAAAGAACAAGTGCTGTTTCCTTGGTTGAAATGGGATAGTTGGGTCTGAAACGTCCATCACCGTCGCCCTGCATATATCCGGCTTCACATATAGCCTTTATATACTTATATCCCGGTATTTCTGATGTAACATCATAGAATATGCTTTCAAATCCTGTGGAGTCTGCAATTTCGAGACCGAGCACACGGCAGAAATGCTTTGCCGCTTCGCTTCTGGTAATGTGAGTGCTGAGCTGTGTATCACTCGCCGTGGGACTTGAAATGATTCCCAAAGCATACAAAAGCTCCATTTCTTCTGCCAGATCATAATTACTTCCGGCAGAAAACGCAGGAACAGTCATGCACGACACAACCAATATTACTGATAAAATCAAAGCTAATATCTTTTTCATATTGTTTCTTCCTTTCCTGTTTTCTGAGAATTAAATCTGGCTTTCAATATAATTGAAGATATTCCAGAAGAATACCGCCGCTTCCGCACGTGTCAGTTCGTCTGTGGGTCTGAACTTGCTTTCGTTGTCACCATTAACAAGACCAGCCTGCTGCATTGCCACAACTGCATTGTATGCATATTCGGGAATTTCTGTATAATCTGCAAAAATCCTGGCAACTTCACCTTTTTCAATGGCAAGACCGCTGTTTTCAAGAAGTCTGGACGCAAGAACAACCATATCCGCACGGATAATATTCTGACCGATACCGAATGTTCCGTCACCCATACCATTTGTGATTCCACGGTTATATGCTGTTGCAACAACATCCGTATACCATGCACCGTTTTTCACATCTGTGAAAGGAACAGTGCCGGCTTCTGTTTTGATGTAGAGTGTTGCAAGAAGCATTGAAAGGAATTCTTCACGGGTTACATTATCGCCCGGTCTGTAATTTCCGTTTCCGTCACCACGGACAATACTGCGGTTTCTGAGACCGTTGATTGCAGTTTTTGCCCAATCATAACCTTCAAGGTCAACAAAAGTGTCAACAGGCTTCTTTTCTGCATCAAGTTCTTCAGGGGTTGTGTCGGGTACATATTCGGGAGCAACAACAAATTCGTCTGTTATATTACTTCCGCCAAAGCCTCCGCCACCGCCTGAAGATGATGAACCACCCGGTCTGGGTTTTGTTACAGATTCCTCTTCAAATTCCTTTTGAGCCTCATATGCAACCTCAAATGCATCAATAACATCCTGAACACAAGAGAAGTTCAATTCTGTCATTCTCATATAAAGACCTTTTTCGCTCACATCGTCGCAAGTCTCTGCCAGATTCTCCAGCTTTGCGAAGGTCTTTGACTTTTCAGCCATATTGTTCTTGTCATTTTCAATGGCATCACGAATATAACCCCAAAGCTTTTTTGCAGAATACTTGTTCATGGTGTCAATAAAGGACTTCACGTCATACATTGAGTTATCAAGAGTCATAAACGCTTTTGCAGTCTTGTCGGGATCTGTCAGTTCAGAATAATCATTCTCACCATAAAGCTCAGTAAGAAGAATAATTTTATCTTCAGCATGACCCACACCAACATTCAGGGCATCGCTATATACTTCAAGGAAATTCTTCATATCCTCCTCATCTCCGATACCCTTGAAATCACTGAACATAGAATCAACAAAATCTTCGGTACACAAATCAATGCAGAACTGATAAATGTTCCTGTCCTTGCCGCTAACTTGAATGATACCCATTGCTTCGTCACCGTAAACACTTGCATCAAGTGTGAAATCAGCCATGAAGCTTCCGTCCTTCTCAGTCTTCACCTGATAAAGTCCAAGGATGTTGGGTGTTGAAACATTGTAGTCCGAAACATAGAAAACAATATTGTGTTCACCCAAATCATCGGTCTTACCTGAAATTGTTACATAATTTGCATTGATTGAAAGCTTCCATTCTTCATCAATAAAGCCCTTGCTTCTGTCCTCTGTGAGATAGCCATTTACAGCCTCTTCATCCCGCTGTGCAAGCATTGCTACCTTGAATGCCGCTTCAACGTCAGCAAGATTTGCATAAGGCTCGGTGAATGCTTCAACCATCTTCTGATACATTGCATCTTCGTTCTGAATCATTGTCAGGTTTGTGTCGAAAGTAATCAGATGCTTATATGTATCCGTGATAAGAACCTTCACTTCTGTGCTGTCACCGTTTTCCGCAGCCGCATTGATTGCCGCAAAGAAAGCACG
This sequence comes from Clostridia bacterium, assembly GCA_045579055.1. Taxonomy (GTDB): domain Bacteria; phylum Bacillota; class Clostridia; order Monoglobales; family Monoglobaceae; genus SIG440. Next base: position 8,671 of record JAZNLK010000185.1, on the reverse strand, counting down.
GTAATCGTCAACATACGTAACAAGACCGTCAATTGCCGCGATAACTGCGTCACAGTTGCTTATATCATCAAATGAATTCTCTGTGTACTTGTCATAAAGAATTCCAAGTTCTTCCTCGGTGTATTCGGTTTCGATGGCAAGCATATCACCGTAGTTTGAGAGAAATTCACCAACATCTGCGCCGCTTGTGATTTCCTTGAAATCCGCAACACAGGAATCAAGCTCGTTCTGTGAATAAAGCTCGATATCCGCAAATTCAACAGTGTTTGCATTTGAACATCCAACAAGCAATTTGCCGCTGTTGTCTGCATTATATCTGTTTGGTGCAAGAATGAGCTCCGCCTCAAAAGCACCACCTTCATCGGTCATAACCTGCTTTGCATAAACAATTGATTCACCTTCCACCATATAGAAGGAAACCATAGCTTCTTCTGCCGCTCCGGCAATACCGAAAACATTAATCTTGTTTGCAACAATTTTTATTTCCAGCTTCTGAAAATCCGTTGTCAGGTCGTCTGTAACCACATTGCCCGTGGCTGCACTTGCACACACACCAAAACACATCACAAGTGCAAGACAAAGGGCAGTAATTTTTCCAAATATTTTCATAAAATTCAACCTCCCCTTATCTTATCTCTATTGCATCCATTATAGGCTGCAAACTTCCGAAGCTGTCCCAAAGATAAAATCCAAGATAACCACCTTCAAGTTGGTCTGCAAATGTGCTTGTGTCAATAGATAGTTCAAATAAATTCTCACCCATATGAACCCCTTCGCCTGTATAGGCTTCGCTGTAAATCATTTTTCTGTCCTTGTCGTAAACAACAATAATGGGTGTTGCATCACCATATACTTCACGTATTTCACCGTCAACCTCGGCCTTCACAACTTCGGACGTAACCATATCAATTTTTGCATTGAGAATTCCGCCATCGATATCATCAAGGTTTTCAACCTCTGAGCCGTCCGTTTCAAGTCTTGCACTTTCAACCTCAGTACCTGCATAAACCTTCAGGTTATCAAGCCAGATATCAGTTCCGTTTGCACCGTATGGCTGAGCACGTGAGCTTTGTGTATGTGAAAGCTCGCACTCCGTTTCACCAAGGAAAACAGGAAGATCTTCCGAACCCCGAACCTTTCTGTAAAGTTCAGCTGTTGTATCATAGGTCTTCACATAATAAGTATACCACACACCGGGCTCATGGGGAGCTGTATTGATTGTGGTGTTACCGAAAACAATCTGTGATGAACGAAGTGTAACACGCACTCTTCCACCTGCACCGCCACGGTAGAAGTTCATCATGATGTAACCCTTTGTGTTGGTCATAGGCATATCCGATTTGACATCAAACTGCATGACCGCATCTGTAGGAATAGCTGTTTCAGAGCTATAGATTGTCTGACTTAAAGTTGTAGACGTTGTGTTAACAACATGCAAAGCTCCGTCCGTAACCTCACGGGTCCACTCAACACCGTTTGTTCCTGTGGTGGGGTCACCAAGGTCAGACAAAACATCCATATCGTTTGCATCAAAATTTTCGTCTATGTAGGTTTCAGCACTGGCACAAACCGTCATCAGCATCAATGCAATAACCGTCACCGAAAAAATAACAATCAGTTTTTTCATTGCCGTATCCTCCTTTAGTTAAGTTCAACGGCTTCAACAACGGGTCTCACGGAGGTCATATCTTTCCAGAGATAGAACCCAACGTAGCCGCCCGAAACCGAATCGCCGTATTCACTCACGTCATAATCAACAGAAATTTCATTTGTACCCGGCAAAAGACTGAAATCCGTCTTCACCTGACAGTCAAGCAGTCTGCCGTTTGCATCAAATACTGTCAGAACAGGGAAAAGTGCTTTTTCAGAAATAGAACCGTTGAGTATTTCCGAATTTACGGTAAGTGTGCCTGCTGTCACATCTTCAATACTATCGATTTTGTTACCATCCACCTCAAAGAAACCACCCTTTGAGTTAATTCCGTCATAAATCTTTACGTTATCTACATACAAATCCTGATCTTTTCTGTAATCACCATAAAGCTGAAGATAGTAGTTGTTGGATGTGCGATTTTCAAGGGGAATAGTCTGAATATATGTATATTCGTCAGCAGTTCTTTCCTTTTGATAAACATCAACTTCGCCATCGCTGAGCTTCACGTGCATCAGACCGCTGTACCATACGCCCTTTGACAATAATGCTGTTGAAGTTGCTGCATATGAAAAGTGGCGAATTCCCTGATGACTTATATTTACCAGAAATCTTTTATCATGAACATACATATACGCAATAACTTCGCTGCCGTTTGCCATTTTTGCATTTTCACCGAACATAAAGTCAAATTCAATGAATACCTCATCATTACCTGCCACACTGCTGTCAAAGTTCAGCCTTGTTTCGGGAACCTTGTTTCCGATTGCAGTCTGGTCAGCCTGGGGATAACTGCTCTTTTCGTAGTGCATCATTCCGTCCACAACTTCAAAATTTGCAGTTGGTGTTCCATCAGCAAGATTTGGGATCGAAATATACAAATGATTCTTATTGCTCGAATAAGACGGTGTCACATTTTCAAAATCTTCATAGTAGTATTCCTTTGCGGAAACAATTATCGCCATAGCCGACACAACCGTCATAACCGCAAGAATAGCTGCAATAAATCTTTTTGCCATTTTCTTTTCCTCCTTAAAATATGGATTTATATTTTAATTTAATAATTTTCTATTTTATATCTCTGAAATTCTTTATTCTGTGGAATGTTGAATAGTTTGTATTGTGATATGTATTTGGCTTATTCATACCCGTACGGCTGAGATAAATTATATCGTCACCTTCAATCAAAAAGTCAACATACTGGAATCCCGTGTACTGAGGGTCTTTGTCCCTTGCATCAATAACGTCGCAAGCAACCTCCCAGTTTTCAAGGTCATCGGAAACCATAAGTGAAAGCAGGTTTCTTGCCCCCTGATGTCTTTCGGGAGTCAGACGGTTGGCAATGGAATAGAACCTCCCCGAAACCTCATCCTTCTTGATTGCAAACTTTGTTGCATTTGCCGGAAACTTGATGGGATGCGAAAACTCAAGGGGAGCTTCCGAATCTTCTTCGTTTATCTTATATGCAAGAATAAGACCACGGTCAGGAACCAGATATCTCATTTCATAACGCATGATGTTGTATAGGTTTCCGTCAGGATGACGAATTATGTTTCCTTCAATATTCCCATGGCTGAAGCCTTCGGGAACACCCTCCCACTTGGGATTGTATGAAAGTGGCTCCGACAAAGTCCAGTTTTCCGCATCAAGAAGGTCTGCATTTTCGTCACAGGAAAGAACCATAACCGCATGACCGCCTGTTCTCCATGCACCCCATTCGATTGGAGTATAAATCCTTCCGTTATGGTAAGCAACATCCTGAGGAGCTTTGTGTGTTCCGGCTGTGTTACCTCTGCCTGAACCTCTGAGAATAACAGTAGGCATTCCAAAGGTCTTTCCGCCGTCGGTGGACTTGCCTATGAGCAAATCACCGTATTCTGTTGAAACAGAGAGCATATAAAGCTCACCCTTATGTATAAACATCTTTCCCCAGAAGCAGGGCATAAGCTCACTCACATAGTGCCACGTCTCGCCGTCATCGTCCGAGCGGAAAATAAGCGTCAGGTTCTGAGGCATATCACTTTCGAACAAATCCATCGACGCAAGCAAGTATCCGTCAGGGTGCCGAACAAGCGATGGTGAACAAAGGTACTGACCCGAGAACTTATATGCACCATCTTCGGGGTGAAGATAGTTCACAACTGTTCCAATCGTCTCGCCGCATCTTGCAATTCTCACACGGCTCTTTTTTTCACCTGTCTGAACATAAAATTCATATTCACGATCTTCAACAAGACCCGTTATGTCAAATTCACATTTTTCGGTTGAACCGATTTTCTCATATTCGCCGTTGTCACGTCTACGGCAAAATATTTCGTATTCTTTATCCTCTGTATCCAGCCATTCAAAATGAATGCTTTCGCTATCAGGACAAACACGACAGATATAAATATCCCCCGTTTCAAATAACATTGGTTTATATGGTCTGAAACTCCAACTGTTAATTCCTTTCATATATGTAGTTATCCGGCATATACCGGAATTCCCCTTTCTTGTATCAAAGACTTATAGTTTTTCTAATCATATTATACATCACTTAAATTTCTATTGATAGTGGTAAAATTTCGTAATTTATGGACAAAATCATTCTGCAGACAAAAAAATTATTGCATAATTTGAACAAATGGGATATACTGAATTCAACAAACTAAAACGAAGGGATTGATTATGTGTATTCAAATCGTGCATGTCTCAGCGAAAAAAACGATTTAACTCAACCGCTTTCTGTAAAAGTCTGCGGGCACTACCGCACTTACATCAAGCCCCGTGGTGCATCAAACCGGCCTTCAGGACGTTCTGATTATCATGTTATATATATTATTTCGGGCAAAGTCCATTTCACGTTTGATGAAAAAGAGCACATTCTGTCGGCGGGCAACATGGTTGTTTATCGTCCCGGAGAGCCTCAGTATTACAGACGTTATGCAGAGGACAAACCCGAATCCTACTGGATTCACTTTTCGGGAAACAATGTAGCTAATATTCTGAAAGAATGTAATCTTGCATCAGGTAACATTTTCAACATCGGGATTCACGCTGAAATCAACGAATTATTTGAAAAGATTCTTGAAGAGCTTCAAAAACGTCAAAAAGGCTTCAGCAAAATTGCCGCTCTTCACCTTGAAAATATACTGCGACTGGCAGGACGCTATATTTCCACAGATGATACTACTTTCGTAGATGAAACAATCGACGATTCCCCAAGCACAAACATTCACCACGAAATGTCTCTGGCGGCTGCATATTTCAACGAACATTATATGGAAAATATTAATCTTGATGAATATGCAAAAAGCCATAATATGAGTTCCTCTGCGTTCATAAAAAAGTTTAAAAAATGGATTGGCTCAACCCCAACTCAGCATATCATATCCGCACGTATAGCAAGTGCCCAATTATTGCTGGAAAATACCGACTATGACGTCGCACAGATTGCTGAACTCGTTGGCTATGACGACCCATTATATTTCAGCCGACTTTTCAGCAAGCGAGTGGGAATGCCACCTCTGAAATGGCGAAAAACCCGACGATAATAATTTTTCAGGAAGATTTAAACAAAAACAGTCACCTGCATATTCTGCAAGTGACTGTTTTTTCATTATTTGTTTTGTAAATCTTGATGTCTTTTGGGTGAAACACCGAATTCTTTTCTTTTTTTAGTAAATTGTTTCACCTTATATTGTAACTCATCAGAGTGCTGATGTATAATCCACGTATTCCTCGAATGACATAAACACAACGCCTCTCTCTTTGAGCCAAAGCAGGAAGTCATAGTAGCGCTGTTCTGAGCCTTCGTACCCTGCCCAAGCGTTGGGATGAACCTGAAGAATTGCAACCTCTGTGCCGTTTTCGCAGGCATCGAGCCACATTTCTTTAAGCTCTTCAAGAGGTCTTGTGTTGCCCGTTGCGGTCGGTTCCAGATTGAACTTTTCGGGATGTACTGTTGTGAAAGTATTGCTTTCATCAAGCAATCCCCACTCTTCAAGCTCGGGCAGATTGTAGCTCATAAGAACCTTGAAGTTATACTTATTGAGCATCACACCTGTATACGCATTAAGCGAGCCTGAAGGAGGTCCAAACACCTTGTATGTAATACCATATTTTGCCGCAGTTTCATGATTAAGTCTGAAGTCTTCAGCCTGTTCCTCGTCCGTTGCCAACCCCGGCTTGATACGCCATGAATACGCATGGCTCCAAAGTTCTACAAGGGGATGGTTATAGAAGTTCAGAATTCTTGCACGGCTTTCCTCTGTTCCGGGATTGTCAAGATACTGACCGATAAGACCAAAGCTCATTTTGATATTATTTTTTTCTGCAAAACTGAGTGCACGTTCAAATGCTTTCAATACATCGTCTCCACTTGTCATATCGTCAAGCTTTGCAATTGCAATTGGCTGACCGGAAACTATCGGAACAAGAACTTCAGGGTCACGAAGCGGCTCCAATGTCTTTGCATCCCAGAGGAAGGCTTTGAGAATATAATACTTTCCGTCATTGGGAATGGTTACATTCAGCGGATGCTCCTCTTTTGTTTCGCCAACGGTGAATACATCGTGAACTGTTTCTACAAGTTTTCCGCCTTCATACATACAAAGGGTATAAAGCATATCAAATGTTTTGCCGTTGTTGCCCTGGGCTGTGAATGATGCTGTCACATCACCTGCAGACGAAAGGGAAAGAACTTCACCGTTACGTTTGAAGGATGTTGCCGTCATAACAAGATCCTGCTTGATTGTATCAAACTCAATATAATCCGTCAAAGCATTTCCGTAAATATCCGAAACGCCTGTAAACTTAATATAATAATGTGTTCCCTGAACCTTATCAAATGCAAGCTTTGCAGTATAGTTGTCGATAAATTCGATATCCTTTATTGCCGCATTGGTATTTATTGCGATTTTATCTTTTGTGAAGGTTGTTTTGTCAATGGGATTTGTGAACCTTACAACAACATCATCACCTGCAGTAAAGGTCTTGTCAACACCGTCTGTTGAAAACTTGCGGTCTATTTCAAAGTTATATATCGTGCTGTATGAAACATTGTCAAGAGTTGTGGCTGTATCAGCTCCTGCACCAACCTTCCAGTCAACAGTTATAATCATCACCGCCGCTGTGCCAAGTGCCGCCGTGCCTTCGGCAATAACTTCTCCATCCTTTGAGATTGTTACCGCCGCATTATAATCAGTCTGGTTAAACACAACATCAGCTGTATATGTTCCTGCCGTAACAGAAACATCCGCAACCTCAGCACCACCAATATAAAGCTTTCCGTCAGCACCTAATTTTGCAACCTCAACAGGGGTTGTGTCTCTCAGCTTTGTGGTCTTATTATATCCTACATTCTTTTGCACAACCAAGCTTCTGTCTGCAACCAAATCACCAATTGTAACATCCGCAGAATATTTGAAGGTTGTGTTTGCAAACGGCATAGCCATCGAAACTGCTGTTTCGCCGTCAGCCGTTCCGGACACTTTCAATGCTTCATTATCTATTGCAGAAGTACCGCCTGTTGTTGTGAAAGCAGTAGCATCATCGGCATTTGCAAATGCATAGCTTGCTGCGACAGGAGCTTTCAGCTTGCTTACGGGGCCAAGCTGCATATGATCAACAATCATTGATGTGGGAATTGACCAGTCATTTTTTGTTGAACGGTCGTAATAATTCAGAGAAATTCTGTAGTTTCCGTCATATTGACCTTTGGATACCAGATCAATCGGAGTTGTATATCCCGTTGTTTCAAAAGTTTTGCCACCCTCTTCGGTAAGTGAAATTATGTAGTAACCGGTGTCTGCATCAAGAGTTCCCTCAACGTCATACCATTTATTTATAGCAAAGTCGATACCCGTTGACTTGCCCATAACGGTAAACTGGCTTTTGGGCGTAACATAAACAACATTCGGATAATAGCTTCCCGAAAGACTTATATGGAACTGACCGAAGCTGGTATCCTCAAACTTGAAGGCTGTTTTGAAATACATTGCATCCTTGATATAATTTGATGTATTTCTTGTGTAATAAACGCAGTTATAGAGCATACGGTTTCTTGCATAAAGCTCAGCTCCGGTTGCCTTGTCATATACAACACCGCCGCTTACTGTATACTCGTCACTATCTTTTGGGATAACCCAGGGAACAATTCTAATACCCTTTCCTCTGTCTGTTGTGACAGCTTCAAGATCCATACCTTCATTGGCATTCTGATATCCATAAGCAAAGCCACCTTTGTCATTCTTGTACTTAAGAATCGTTGCCGCAGAGGTCATATCTATATCTTCAAAGTCAAGAACCGTATGTGATGATGAAGCTGTTTCATCATCTTCGTATCTGTCTATTGTTCTAAATTCAAAGTTGTCATAATATGTAACCTGAGGCTCCTTCACAAGCGTGTTGCCGGAGCTGTCTTTGTATGTCCAGCTATTTGTATTGCTACAATGAGCATTATGGAAGAACTCAATGCGGTTAACCGGTGAAATTTTTGCAAGACCGTCATAGTAATTTGTAACCGTCGCAAGCTTGACACCGTCTGACCATACCTCGGTTGTGTAATATCCGGTATTGCTGTTCATCCAGATTTTAAAATCATACCACTTGTCTCTTTCCCACTGAACTGCCGTATTTGTACCAAAGGTTTTTATTGTTGAACCGTCGAAAAGGATCGGCACAATCGTTCCACCGCGGCTTTGCATACGTACGCTTCGTGGAGTATACTTCCCGTCAGCCGTGGATTCAACATTCATTGACATTCCCATATAATATGAGTTTTCAGGTTTTGTTGAAAAAGTATACGCGACACCACCATAAACGTTTACAACTGATGCATCATATTTTTGGAAAACCTTCATGCTTGTTCCATACTTATCATCCTTAGCAACACCGCTTGTTGCACCATTGGCAATGCTTTGAATACTATATGTTGCAAATGTACCGCCCGATGCACTTGGCATACTTCCACCTGTGGTTACCGTTGTTCCGTTCCACGTACCAACGTAGTTACTAAAATCTGTACTGATGTTGATTTCC
>JAZNLK010000184.1:0-9800 GCA_045579055.1 Clostridia bacterium | reverse complement strand
GCCATGTTTGAAGAGGGAGTGATAGGATAGATAGCAGCAACTTCTGTAAACGCATAGGCGCAATGTGCAGCAGCACTGTTACCATCCATGGTTTTCATTTTTTTAGCCATGAAAATAAGCCTCCTTAAAGTATATATAATTAATTAATTTTAACTAATCTGTGCGGTCACATAATCGCACAGCAAACATTATACCATATATCTTTCAGAAATTCAAATATATTTTAAAAAAAAATCAAAAAAATTTAAAATTTATGGTTTTAACAGAAATTTGTTAAATTTTTGACAATATTTTTTATACCATTGCATAAATTAGTACTAATTCAAATGAGAAAATGATGTTTTTTTCTATTGTTTTTTGTATGCTTCTATGATATAATCCATATATAAATTTGGTAAAATTGCCGGAGATGACAAATATGAAAAAAACTTATGTGACATCTATGCCTAATCACATCGGGGCATTTTTGAAAGCCAGCAAATGCTTTTCTGCCCTTGGAATAAACATTACACGGGTAAGCTACAACAAAGCTGTTGACTCTCATACCTTGTTTATTGATGCCGAAGGAACTAAAGAACAGTTGGAAACAGCCGATTCGGAATTGAAGAAAATTGGATATTTGCAGAGTTATGATAACAAAACAAGTATTGTTCTTATAGAATTCTGCTTGAAGGATGTTCCCGGAAGTGTTACGGATATACTCGAACTAATCAATGAGTTTAGTTTTAATATATCATATATAAGCTCTCAGGAAAACGGAACAGATTATCAATTCTTCAAAATGGGTTTATATGTTGAAAACAAGGACAAGGTTTCGGAATTTCTGAAAGAGGCGGAAAGATTTTGTAAAGTGCGTGTTATTGATTATAACAGTTCGGAAAAGGTGTACGACAACAGCATATTTTATAATACATATGTTGCCGGATTATCTCAGACAATCGGATTGTCTGAAGATGAGAAGAGAGAACTTTTGGTTCACGTTAATCTTGCCATGCAAACTTTGGATGAACAGGGCTTGTCGCCTTATCGCACTTTTGACAGCATAAGCAAATTTGCAGAGCTTCTTAGCAAATCAAAAGGCAACGGCTATATTCCTCGTATAAGCAGCCATAAAATAACTGAAAGCACGGAAATAACGCTTGTTGAGCCGCCCTGTGGCAGCAACACCATAATTATAAAAAGTAACGGGGAAATATTGTTTGTGGACAGCGGCTATGCATGTTACCGGGATGAAATGATTAGTATTTTTAAAAGATTGATACCGGAATTTGAAAGTATGAAAAAAAGGATACTTATAACCCATGCAGACGTTGACCACTGCGGACTTTTACCTGTGTTTGATGAGATTATCACAAGCCACAGAACTGCAGAGTGCTTACAGAATGAGTATAATGGTAAAAACGGATACAGAGAGGAAAACCCTTTGCATAAACCATATATCAACATTTGTAAAACTCTGACCTCGTATAAACCAACCAATCCCGAAAAGATATCTGTTTTGTGGAATGATTTGAAGACTCCCACTGAACCATTGACACAAATTGGTTTTTTTGAGTTTGGAGATTTGCATTTCGAGGTTTATGAGGGGAAGGGTGGTCATCTTCCCGGTGAGATTGTGTTGATTGATTACTCCAACCATATTGCAATCACAGGTGATATTTACATTAACGTTCACGGACTTACGCCGGAGCAGTCCGAGTATAATCAGTATGCACCCATATTGATGACCTCTGTTGATACGGATCCAAAGTTATGCGCAGAAGAAAGAAAAGCAATTTTACAACGGCTTGGTGTTGGTGACTGGCAAATTTTTGGTGCACACGGTTTTAAAAAGGATTATTCTGTAAATTTATAAGTTATAGTTAGGAGATTTTTAAGGGGGATATAAATGATATTTAAAAAAATTCAGCTGACAGAAAAAGCATATATGGACGCATATATTGCGGATAAGGTAACAGATTTTACAAGAAAGGCAATTCTTGTAATTCCCGGCGGTGCATATCAGGGAGTTGCGGCAGAACGTGAAGGTGAGCCAATAGCACAGGCATTTATGCCCTACGGCTATGATGCTTTTGTTTTGCATTATTCCGTAAACGATAAGCCTTTTCCCCAACAACTGATTGAAGCATCAATAGCTATGAAGCATATTCGTGACAACAGCCAGGAATACGGAATTGATTCGAATCAGGTGTTTGTTGCTGGATTTTCGGCAGGGGGACATCTGGCGGCAAGCCTTGGTGTGCTTTGGAATAAGCCTGAAATATACGATATGGTTGATATGCCTTTTGGTTACAACAAGCCAAACGGAATGATGCTTATTTATCCTGTTATTTCGACGGAATATCACAAGCTGTCCTTTAAAGGTCTTCTTTTGGGTGATGTTACCGATGAAAAATTGGCTGAATGCAGCATAGAAAAGCACGTTGACGAAAATTCTTCACCTGCTTTTATAATGCATTCCTCAAATGACGGTATTGTTGATGTGAGAAACTCTTTGTGCCTTGCGGATGCGTTGGCGGAGAAGGGAATAAAGTTTGAAATGCATATTTATCCCGATGCTCCCCACGGCGTTGCTCTTGGTAATGATATAACACGATGTGGCAATGAAAAGTGGTGTGATTCGTCCATTGCAAAATGGGTGGAAAGTGCCGTGGAATGGGCAGAAAAGCACAGTGAGAAATAGACTGTGATATTTTGGAAGGCTTAGGGAAAATAAAAATATAGAGAATGAATGTGATATAATGAAACGAATTACAAAGCGGTTATCGTCAACTCAGATGTTGTTATTAAGTTTTCTGGGAATCATTTTGTTTGGTAGCTTTTTGTTAAGCTTGCCAATAGCAACGGTGAACGGAAAGTCGGTGGCGTATGTTGATGCATTGTTTACGGCAACAACCTCGACTTGTGTAACCGGGCTTGTGACTTTGCCCACTGTGTCTACCTGGAGCATTTTCGGGCAAGCGGTTATACTGTTTCTGATTCAAATCGGCGGTCTGGGTGTGATTACCATTGCTTCGGCGTTAATGATTGTGCTTAACAAAAAAATAGGCATTGACAACAGAATTCTGATTCAGGATTCCTTCAATTTGAATTCAATGTCGGGGCTTGTGAGATTTATCAAAAGAGTGATAAAAGGAACCTTTGTTGTTGAAGGAATAGGTGCCTTATTATATATGACTGTTTTTGTTCCGGATTTTGGAGCAAGGGGAATATGGATTTCTATATTTAACTCGGTTTCGGCTTTTTGTAACGCAGGAATTGACATAATTGCTGAAAACAGCTTGTGCGATTATGCGTTTAATCCCATTGTCAATATAACCACTTCTTTGTTAATCATATTTGGCGGAATAGGATTTGTAGTGTGGTGGGATGTGCTCAGAGTGCTGAGAGATAAAAAACGCAGAAAATTCCGCTTTCTTACATTGCACAGCAAAATTGTCATAACTGTAACGGTAGGTCTGATAGTGGTCGGTGCGATTCTGTTTTTCATATTTGAATATAACAACCCATTGACAATGGCTGATTATACATTCGGCGAAAGAGTTGAGGTTTCGTTTTTCCAATCGGTAACCACAAGAACTGCGGGATTTGCAACTATTCCGCAGGAAAATCTTACGAATTCATCTTCGATTGTTTCGTTGATTCTTATGTTTATTGGCGGCTCACCCGTGGGAACGGCAGGGGGAATAAAAACGGTTACGGTGCTTGTTCTTTTTGCGACTGCGTTGGCTGCGATACGTGAAAAACGAACCACAGATATATTCAACCGACAGATTTCTGACAAATCGGTAAAAAAAGCCGTTGCGGTTTTTGTAACGTCTTTTTCTGTGATGACAGTATCAACAATTTTGATTTCTGCAGTCAGTGATGCCGGTTTTCTGGATGTGATATATGAAACAGTCAGTGCTACGGCGACTGTGGGGCTCACAAGAAACTTCACGGCAACCCTTAATACATTTGGCAAACTTGTGATTATTGCAACAATGTATTTTGGCAGAGTAGGCCCCATCTCTTTGGTGGTTGCTTTCAATTCGAAAAAAATGAGTAAAAACAGTATTACAAATCCAATTGAAGAAATAAGTGTCGGATAAGGAGCTGATAAAATGGGTTTCAATAAGAACTATGCAGTATTTGGACTTGGAAGGTATGGTAGAGCCGTTGCAAAAGAACTGGTTGATAACGGTGCAGAACTTATAGCTGTTGATAGTGACAGCAAAGTAGTGGAAGAACTGGCAGGAGTTTTTCCCGTTTGCAAATGTGCTGATATAACAGATGCAGAGGTTATAAAGCAACTGGGAATATCCAACATAGATGTTGTGATTATTGCTATTGCCGGCGACTTTGAAGCCAGCGTAATGGCGACTATGCTATGCAAAGATGCAGGAGTACCACAAGTTATAGTTAAATGTTCAAGTGATATGCACAGAACCATTCTGCAAAAAGTGGGAGCGGATACAGTTGTTTTTCCCGAAAATGAATCGGGAATACGTCTCGCAAAGAATCTTTTGAGTTCAGGGTTCATTGATATTGCAGATATATCTGACGATATTTCCATAATTGAGCTTATGGCGAAAGAGGCGTGGGTAGGTAAAACGCTGATGGAGCTTGATTTAAGAAAAAAACATTCAATCAACGTTATAGCTTTGAATAATGAGGAAGGTGTAAGTCTTCTTATTCAGCCGGATACCGTGATAAAACAGGGTATGCGGATGATTGTGATTGCTGAAAAAAAGAATATTGATAAATTGAAAGATTAAGTTTTGTAAAACGTGTATTTTTGTCAATATTTGCTTGTAGTATTCATCAGAAAGCTATTTTTGAAAAGACTCAAGGTTATGTGGAAGATTGTATATGTATTTTTTACAATGAGAAAAAGGCGTTTTGGTTTCGGGACAGAATGGAAAGAGGGAAAATTACAGTAAAAGAAAAAAGGATGGCGGAAGTGAACCGTCATCCTTTTTGAAATGTCTGAAGTATTAGTTACCAGCCATCTTTGCAACTTCTGCTGCAAAGTCGTCCACTTTCTTCTCCAAACCTTCGCCCTTTTCAAGACGAGCAAACTTAACAACTTCGATGTCTGTGCCGATTTCCTTTGCAACATTTGCAAGGAACTTAGCAACTGTCAAGTCGCCATCCTTAACGTAAGCCTGTTCAACAAGACAAACTTCCTTGTAGAACTTCTGGATACGACCTGCAACCATCTTGTCAACGATTGCTTCAGGCTTGCCTTCGTTGAGAGCCTGAGCCTTGAGGATTTCTTTTTCTTTCTCAACTTCGTCAGCGGGAACTTCGTCACTCTTAACATACTTGGGCATTACTGCTGCAATCTGCATTGCAACGTCCTTGGCTGCTGTCTGGAATGCAGGATCAGCTGCCTTTGATTCATCACCAAGCTTGAAGTTAACAAGAACACCAATTTTGCCGCCACCGTGGATGTATGAAACGTTAACACCTTCGTATCTTTCGAAACGACGGAGGTTCATATTTTCACCGATTGTAGCAATCTTTTCTGTGAGAGCTTCACCAACAGTCTGGTCACCGTAGAGCTTTTCAGCCTTCAGTGCTTCAACGTCAGCGGGATTTGTCTTTGCAATACATTCAGCAACATCTGCAACGAACTTCTGGAAGTCAGCGTTCTTTGCAACGAAGTCTGTTTCGGTGTTTACTTCAACAACAACACCAACATTGCCGAATACCATTGATGTAACAAGACCTTCAGCAGCGATTCTGCCAGCCTTCTTAGCAGCTGTTGCGAGACCCTTTTCTCTGAGGAATTCAACAGCCTTGTCCATATCACCGTTGGTTTCTGTAAGAGCCTTCTTACAGTCCATCATACCACAGTTTGTCATTTCTCTGAGAGTTTTAACATCTTGTGCTGTAAATGCCATAATATATACACTCGCTTTCTGTAATAATTCAATTATTCTTCGATCATATCAAGAGATACGTCGTCTGTAGCTTCTTCAGCTTCAACAGGAGCTGAGAATTCTTCACCCTGCTTGCCCTCTAAGATAGCATTACCGATTGTAGAAACGATAAGTTTTACGGCACGGATAGCGTCATCGTTGCCGGGGATGGGGAATTCAGCTTCTTCGGGGTCACAGTTTGTGTCCACGATAGCGATTACGGGAATACCGAGCTTGTGAGCTTCAGCGATAGCATTCTTTTCTTTTCTGGGATCAACTACGAACATAGCCGCAGGAAGATCTTTCATTTCCTTGATACCACCGAGGAACTTTTCAAGACGTTCTTCCTCAAGGTTGAGCTTGAGAACTTCCTTCTTGGGAAGAAGTTCCATTGTTCCGTCTTCGTTCATCTTCTTGAGCTGATAAAGTCTGTCAATTCTTCTCTTGATTGTCTTGAAGTTTGTGAGCATACCGCCGAGCCATCTTGCGTTAACGTAGAACATACCTGTTCTTTCAGCTTCTTCGCGGATAGCGTCCTGAGCCTGCTTCTTTGTACCAACGAAAAGAACATTTCCGCCTTCTGCAGCGATGTCACGTACAAAGTAGTAAGCTTCCTCAATTTTCTTTACAGTCTTCTGAAGATCGATAATATAGATACCGTTTCTTTCTGTAAAGATGTACTCCGCCATTTTAGGATTCCAACGGCGTGTCTGGTGTCCGAAGTGAACACCTGCTTCAAGCAACTGCTTCATTTGAATAACTCCCATGATTTTGCACCTCCAAAGTTTTACACCTCCACCATAGTCACCTCATTCGGGAGCTGTCATGGGTATTCTAGCACCGCCCGAACAATCGTATGATGTGCGTATTTTAATTATTTGCTGACAACTTGACAGATGTCAACTGATGTATTATAACACTATGCAACTCATTTGTCAACAAAATTTTGATAAAAATTTAATAAAATAATTTCAATTATATTATGGATTTTTTTACACTTATATTGTATAATATTTGACGGTGCGATTTAAGACATAAATTAAACGGAAGGGATAACAGATGAAAAAAGTTCTGATTTTGAGTTGCAGTACCGGGCAGGGACACGATTCCTGTGCATCTGCGGTGAGAGAACAGTTTGAAAGGGAAAATATAAAGTGTGAAGTTCGGGATGCTTTGGAATTCGATTCAAAGCGGATTGCAAAATTTATGTCATGGGGTCACAGCTTTATGTACAGACACCTTCCATGGCTATTCAGAAAAGGATATAAATACAGCGAGAACCACCCTGCAGTGTTCAAGGAATCTTCCTTTGTATACAAAAAACTTACATCAGGGGCAGATAAGATATACAAGTATATTTTGGACGGTGGGTTTGATACGGTGATATGCACCCATGTTTTTTCGGCAATGATTTTGACCCATGTGCTGAAGAAGCATCCAATGGAGATAAAAACATCTTTTGTGGCAACAGACTACACCTGTAGTCCCAGTATGGAAAAAAGCGATTTGCAGTTATATTTTATTCCTCACGAATCTCTTGAGAATGAGTTTGCGGAATGCGGTATTCCGAGAGAACGCATAGTTGTCACGGGCATACCTGTTCGGTGCGACTTTGCGGAACGTAAAGAAATTGCTGAAGCAAAGAAGGAACTGGGAATAGATGCTGACAACAAACATTTGCTGATAATGTGCGGCAGTATGGGTTGCGGTCCCATTGCAAAAACGGCAAAGAAACTGTCAAAGCTGATGCCTGATAATATGGAGGCTACGGTTATTTGCGGAACAAACAAAAAACTGTTCAAAAAGCTTTCGCATAGGCTCAGGGACAATCCGAGAATGCATATTGTCGGCTATACAAGCCGGGTTTCACTTTATATGGATTCAGCAGATTTGTATTTGACAAAACCCGGTGGAATCAGTTCCACGGAAGCGGCACTTAAGAGGCTTCCGATGCTGCTTGCCGATGTTGTGGCGGGCTGTGAATTGCATAATATGAAGTTTTTTGGAGATATGGGGGCGGCGGTGCCGGAAAAGAATCTTGGCTTGCTGGCTGAAAGGAGTATTTCGCTGATTCAGGACGATGAACAACTTCATAAGATGAAAAAAGCATTGGAAGAGTATAATCAGCCAATAGGAGTGGAAGGAATAGTTTATAATCTAAGTAAATAATGAAACAAAAATCAGCACAAATATTTGTGTTGATTTTTTATCATATATGTGGTATAATTAGGTTGATAATGACAAATTTTTATGAATGAGGTGTATATATTGAAAAAAGTACTTGCAATAGATTTTGGTGCATCAAGCGGAAGAGCAATACTGGGCTCTTTTGATGGAGAGAAGATTGAACTTACAGAGGTTCACAGATTTTCTAATGATCCCAATTACGAAAACGGTGAGCTTCGCTGGAATGCGGAAGCGCTTTTTGGCGAAATAAAAACAGGTATAAAGAAAGCGGCAGAAATTGCTGATTTTGATACCATTGCCATTGATACCTGGGGCGTTGACTACGGTGCAATTGACAAGGACGGCAACCTGATTGCAAACCCCTTTAACTATCGTGATTCAAGAACAGATAATATAACCGAAAAAGCATTTAAAATCATTCCCGAAAAGGAACTTTATGAGCTTACAGGTATTCAGGTTATGAACTTCAATACACTTTTTCAGCTTCTTGCAGAAAAGGATTTGACAAAGATGGACAAATTCCTTCTTATGCCTGATTTGTTCAGCTATATGCTCACCGGCAAGCAGTATGCAGAAAGCACAATTGCTTCAACAACTCATATGTTTGACCAGAAGAAGTGCGACTGGAAGTGGGAAGTAATTGACAGATTCGGCTACCCCCGAAGCATCTTCCCTGAAATCATAAAAGCGGGTACAGTCGTGGGTAAAATGAAGCAGGAGCTTGCAGACGAGCTTGGTGTTGAACCCAAAGAGGTTGTTGCAATCGCAGGTCACGATACAGCAAGTGCTGTTGCGGCCGTTCCCTCGCGTGAAAAAGACTTCATATACATATCTTGCGGAACTTGGTCGCTTTTCGGAACCGTTACAGATGAGCCTGTTCTCACAGAAAAGTCAAATAAGTATAACATCACAAATGAATACGGCTTTGGCGGAAAGACAAGATTCCTTAAAAATATTATCGGGTTGTGGCTCATTCAGGAAGCAAAGCGTCAGTTCGTGAAGGACGGCAAGAATTACAGCTATGCCGATATGGAAGAACTTGCTTTGAAGTCAGAACCCTTCAAGTACTTCATCGACCCTGACGACCAGGTGTTTGTTGCTCCCGGTGGTATGCTCGACAGAATTGCGGCATATTGTGAAAAGACAGGGCAGGGCAGACCTGAAACAGATGGTGAATTGGTAAGATGTATTTATGAAAGCATTGCTCTCAAATACAGATATGCTTTTGAAACAATCAAGGATTGTACCGGAAAGGAATACAAGTCAATCCACATGGTTGGTGGCGGTACAAAGGATAAGCTTCTTTGCCAGATGACAGCAAACTCAACCGGTGCAAAGGTTATTGCAGGTCCCATCGAAGCCACTGCTCTTGGCAATATCGCAGTTCAGCTTTACGCAAAGGGTGAGCTTGACAACATCACCGATGTGATTATGAACTCAACTGAAATAAAGGAATATACACCCACAGACGAAGTGGCTTGGGATGCGGTATACGAAAAGTTCTTGGGTATAATTGAATAAATAATTCAACAGAAAATTAGGTGGTTACAACGTGTAACCACCTTTTTGTGTGCAGAAAACCACGCGATGGTCGCGTGGTTCAATAGAGGTTAACCGGTGAGTATAGACAGAAAAACTCCGATTGTATATAATTTAGATGTGACCTGCCAGTTACAAAAAAATAATACAATCGGAGGACATTAAAAT
>JAZNLK010000183.1:0-11882 GCA_045579055.1 Clostridia bacterium | reverse complement strand
AAAGCTGTATTGTCTTCCTAAGACCGCTTGGCCTCCGACTTGATTCTTTGGAATTCTGTATGTATTGGCAAAATAAAAATATGCGTGCTTATCGTTTGAATCATTGGTAATTGCATGGGTTCTGAACTGTATGTAAACATTTCCGCCCCAGGTCGATGCATATCTGGGACAGAAGGGAATCTCAAGCCAGCCACTGCCACCGCTTGCATAGGCATAGGTTTCACCGTTGCAGGTGATGGTCTTCACAGTTCCTGCATTTCCGCTTTCATCCGCATTCACATATGCCTTTGCAAGATTTGCGGAATTATCTGCATCAAAGCTTGCCAGAACCGTATCACCCGAGTCATAAGCAACGCTTCCCGATGTTTTCTTTGTATATGCTATGACACTATTAACACCAAGACCGCAATTCACCTTCAGAGTTTTGTTGTTGGTGTGTGCCTCGGCTGTTCCTGTTGTAATCTTCACCCAGTCAGTTTCTGAGCCTGCCTGTTTTGCATAAAGTGTCCAGCTGTCGTTGGTTTTCACTTCATAAACATTGTCCATTCCCTCTCCGACAAAGGTGGGCTGAACAACAACATCCTCACCCTCGGTGTATTGTGTCTTGTCCGTTTTCAGCCCGAAGCCGGAATTTACGTTGCTCTCATTGGTTTCGGGAGTATACCGTCTCCAATCCATTTCGAAAGTGCCGTAAACCTCTCCCAAATCACCGATTTTGTATATGGTATAACGTTCGGTTCCCGGATGATTTCCACCGTTATGCTCCGTCTCGCCTTCAAGAATAAGACTTCCGTCAAGATATATTTCAAAATAATTTCCGTCATTGAGGAATCTGACCTTCCAATCGTGCCAGTCTCTTCCGATTTCCACTTTGTCGGAATATAATCTCTCTTTTCCGTTTTCCACATACACACCATCATACAGCATATGAATAAAAATACCGTTGTTTTTGGTATATAAATGATATCTCGGAGCCGTGTTTGAATATCTGATTCTGGCTTCGATTATAAAATTCTCGCACTCAGGCAATCTGAAGCCCTCGGTTGCTACTGTTGTGTCCGTAACAAGTCGATACATACCGTTTTCCACAAGATATCCTGTTCCGATTCCTGTCCATGTTGCATAATCTTCTGTGCCGTCAAAATTGAAGTACAGCTCCTCCGCAGGGAGAGTTGTTGCGGCATTAGCACAAAGGAGAGTGAAAAGCATAAACAAAGCCAATAGCAAAGTCATTATCCTCTTCATATTTTTCTAACCTCCAAACCTATGTTCGTATTTATTTAGAACCCCAACAAAATGCTGTCGGGGTTCCAAATAGAATGCTTTATAAAATTTCAGTTTATTCTGCAGCTGCTGCTTGTTTCTCTTTCACTTCCTTCAGGATTGCACGCCAGTCATCTCTCAGCTTGATTGCATCATAAAGAGGTGGCTCAACATAATCGCCAACTGTATATCGCAATATGTCATTACGTTCATCCGTCCAGCCCATTACCTTGGTTACAATTCTGTAATCATCAAATTCATAGAATTTGTAGTCATACTTTTCAGCAAAGTCTTTTGCCGAAATGAAGGTCTTTCCGTTCGCCTTTGTAACCGAAGAACCTTCAAACACAGTATCTGTTCCGCTTCTTGTGAAGGTAACGGTGTTTCCGTCTGTTTTCAGCTCTGCACCCACAAATGCCGCCGCATACTCTGCCTGAATATTGCCGTCATAAGTTGCACCGCTGTAGAATTCATTCTTCATGAACAGATTGTCTGTGGTTTTTCCAACAACCATTGTTCTGTCTGCTTTGCCTTCATCCAGCACTCCCCCAAGGGTACCTTGAACCTGATAGTTTGCATCTCTGAGGTGCAATCTTTCCCATGACTTTGTGGGAACAAGCTTGCTCTTGTCAAATACGTACTGGAACTTCACATAGTTTGCCTGATTTTGGTTGTCCGCTTCTTCTGTTCCGTTGAATCTCACATAAACAGCCTTGTCGTCAACAAAAATACCGGCATCCATGGCATTGCCCTTCACGTTTCCGTATCGTTCCTGGTCATAGTTCATTTCCTTCACGGTTCCAACATAATCCCATGTTGTGCCCTCATCATAGCTCACCGCAAGAGCATATCTTTCTCTGGGCCACTGTGAATGCTGATTGCTGTCATAACTCCAGTCATAACCCCAGGTTGCCCACCAGGTTGTGGGATTTGTGGGGTCCTTTGTTATGCAGTAGTTGTTGGCATTTGACTGGAACGGTGTTGTGCCCACAAAACTGAAATCAAAGGTTGCACCATTATCATGTGAATCAATATAGCTGATACAGCCGGGACTACTTCTGAAGAACATTCTGATTGTGCCGTCACTGCGTTCCAGAGCAACCGACTCACCAAGAATCATTCCGATTTCCTGGGAACGGACAATATCTGTTGTCTTCCATGTTTTTCCGTTATCATCCGAATAGAATATTGTCTCATTACCGTGGTCTTCATCTGCCCAGCCAAGGAGACCATAATCATCACCGCTTGGATAAATAAGTCTTCCTGTCGAGGTTTTGGACAGACGATTTGCCTGACCTGTGCTTTTTGGTGTTTCCGGACGGATTATGGACTGGAATTCCCAGCTCTTTCCGTTGTCCTTGGATATATAAGTATACTGCTGATAAGCTTTTCCGCCTTCAATGTCCACAGGATGGAAGATACCATGGTCAATGGCAAGCAAATCACCGTTATCAAGACGTTCAACGTCATTAAACAGCTTTACTCCGGCATTATCATAGGGAATAGCTGTAAAGCTTTTTCCTCCGTCATCAGTAAAGTAATAGTCCGATTTACCCTCAGCGAAGAAATAAGTTCCTCCGTCAGACATAAAGCCTCTGGGGAAGTCACAGACAAGCTTGCCTGAATATTCGATCATGCCCATAACAGGCTTTGAGTTTCCTCTGTAGTTTATATTGTATATATATGCCGAATTCTTTGAGGAAGCAAAGCCGAGATTTGCGTTATTCTGGCAGGTCGAGTATCCTGAAACAACCAATTTTCCGTTTATAAAAAGCTGAACCAGACCCTTGTTGGTTTTTTCATCCCTTTGAGTCTTGATTGTCCACTTTGCGGTTTCTCCCACAGGAAGAACCCCGTCAACTTCCGCAATTTTCACAGTCTTGCCTCTGACGGTTTCGCCAAGTTCAAACTTCTTTGTGCCAAAGTTGTACCCAACAAATCCCCCGACAGTATCCTGCTTTCCGAAAATATACCAGAAGCCGCCTTCTCCGGTTGTTATCCGAACATCCGCACTTGTCAAAGTCTCGGATGCCGCCACATCAATTGTTGCCCAACCGCTATTTGTTTTTGTGGTGTCAAAAATCAATTTGCCGCCATCTTCATCAATGATGAAGTTTCCGCCTTCATTCATCCAGAAATCTTTGGTCGAAAAGTAACCGCCACCGTTGAATTCGTCTTCGTAAAAATACAAATCAGACGCATCCGAAATGGTGAATTTTTTGATTACGCCACCCTTTTCAACATCAAATGCCACGCCAGTTCCGCCAATAAGGGTTGTTCCGCGAGCCACACCGATTTGTTGGTCATTGGCATAGATTCTTGCCATACCTCCAATTGTCTCAACTCTGATATGCATATCACCTGATACCTTCGGCAGTTCACCGAGCAGCTTCCATACAGGTGCCGCATCTTCAAAGTAAGCACCAAGCTCCGATTGATATTTTTTTCTGTTCTTTGCAATTGCATAAACTTTTCCGTCTTCAAGCTTCACATCGGTTCTGAAATATCCGTCTTTGATATAAAATCTCACGTTTTCATCTCGGTCAACAACCATATCAGCGACATATGAATAAGGCAGATGCACAAGCTCTGTATATGACTTTTCGTCCCTGATATCTGTTCTCGCAAAGTATGTTGTTCTTTCTTTAGGAACCGTAACCCTGAAGCTTTCGATTGCAAGACCGTTGTTTGCTGTGTTTTTCACAACCTCTGTTGTCATTGGCATTGCAAATGACTTCACCAGCATTCCGTTATAATAAACATCTGCCGCATAGGCATCTGTAAGTATAGCAAAATCGCCTGTTCCGCATTCAAAGGTTTCTTCACCCTTGTCAGAAAGGTATGTGAAGCCGTCTTTTGTGTGGGTCAATGCAAGCTTATATGTTCCGTTGGAAACATTCACGGATGCTGTGCCGCTATCTCCCGAAACAGAGTATCGAATTTCATTGGAGTAGTTTGTTGTTGTCTGAGCTCCGCTCAAATCAGGATAAACAGTTTCAGAATCCTTGCCGAGAACAATACCGCTCTCAGACTTTGCAACGGCAGATACGGAATGAGTTGTTCCCTTTGTCAATGAAAGCTCTGTGCTGAATGGCTTTGCAGTTTTTGTCGCAACCGAATTTCCATCAACAAAGAACTCAACAGCTTTAACCTCTGAATTTGCATCATAAAGCTCAAATGTAGCTTTTTTCTTATCCTCTGCTAGCTTTAATTCTCCCTTCACGGCTGAAACAACCTTGAAGTCCACCGCTTTTGAGGTTGTTCCCTCGAATTCAGCATAAACCGAATATGCACCGGGCTTCATTCCCGGAATTATTGTTTCATAGCCGTCTTCCTTCTTGCCAACAGCAACCACCTGACCGTCAATCATATATTTGATTGCAGGAACCTCTGCGTCGCCCACAGCGTTGGCACGAATAATAATATCTTCCCCTTCGATGTATTCTGAAGAAGTCTTGACAAACTCTGCTTCAAGATGTGTTGTGCTTACGTTCAGATCGGGAGTGTATTTGTACCAATCCATTTCGAAGATACCATAAAGCTCGCCCGGGTCACCAACCTTGTATATGGTGTAGAAGTCACGTGACGGGTGTGTGGGTGAAGAAGGACCTGTCTCCCCTTCAAGAATCATCTTTCCGTCAAAATAGATTTCATAGTTATCACCATTGTTGAGGAATCTGAACTTCCAGTCATGCCAGTCTGTTCCCACATCAACCTTGTCGGAATATACTATTTCCTTCCCGTTGTCAACATACACACCTTCATATAGCATATGAATGAAAATACCGTGATTCAAGGTGTATATATGATGTCTGGGAGCCGTATTTGAATATCTGGCTCTGGTCTCGATTGTGAAATTCTCCACATCAGGCATAGCAAAGCCATCGTTTGATACAACTGCATCCGTAACCCATCTCATAACACCGTTTTCAACAACGGGTTTTGACGCAAAGTGCGTCCATTCCGTATAATTTTCGGTGCCGTCAAATTCGTAGGAATGTGCAACCTTTGGAAGTCGCTTAACGATATACTCCTTCAAATCTCTCGGATAAGCCTGACGTGCCAAAACATATATGGGCTGTTCCGTTGCGGGAATTTTGGGAGCACCGGGCCAGTTGTAAACATCAACCTTGCCGTCGGTAACAGGCTGGCTTTCCTCACCTTCTTCGTTTTCTTCCTCGCTAGGCTCTGATGCTGCCGCATTTTTTATCGTTTCTTCAAAGGACGTATCCATTTCCTTCATCTGCACATCATATACGGTTACGGTTCTAACCGATGAATCATTGCTGTATGCACCCATGGTAATTCCCGGTGAGTCCACGCCTGTGTGAAGCTTCACCTGCGAAATATAATACCCGTCAACAAAAAATCTCAGGGATGAACCGTCACCCACAAATCTGTAGGAATGTCTTGCTGTTCCCGCCTTATAACCAAAAGTCACCGATTCGGGAACAGACATAAATGTGACGCTGTCGGGTCTTACCGAACAATAAATACGTGAGCTTTGCATATTTACCACAATCAACGCCTGCTCTGCCGAATCCACCGACAAATCAATGGTTATATCGTATTTTTCAGGAATCATAGTAAACGACTTCACCACGGTGGGATCATTCTTCACACCACTGAGGGTCAAACCTTTAGCTGTAATGGAGTGGCGTGTGCCCATTCTGACCTGATAGCTGAGACCTTTGAAGTCAAAGTTAGTTGCCGCATTTACAGTTATTGCAGATGCAAAGAGAGTTAGCAGCGTAGCCAAAACCAAAAACAATGCTGTTATTCTTTTCATATTGTTATCACTCCCATCCTCTCAATACATAAATGTAATTTACTGTTCCGTTTGACATACCTATAACAACCCTATCGGGATTGTTGGGGTTAATCTTGTATGTTATGATATCATCCGTTGTCCCCTGCTCAACCTTGCCTGACCTTGAATTCTTATCATAGATGTAAACTGAACCGCCACTTGTGTATGCTGTAAAATTCTTCAATTCTTCACGCACAGTCATATCAGCACCGTCTTTGGGAACCGTTGTGGTATGGAATATCATACCATCGTCTATATCCATAATCGTACCGTATACTATTCTTGAATACCGAAGTCTTCCTATTTTTGTTCCTGTTGACATTACAGATTCAAAAACTCTTGAATCCGGGTTTTCAAACTTTGTGGTATAGTTGTCAGCACCGAACATATTATGAAGCTTGTATACTTCACCAACAAGTGTGTCATACTTGATAACGTCTCCGACTTCAATATCGGCATTTTCAAAGTCCTTACCCAGCTTGGCTGTGGTTGTTCCGCTACCCACCAGCGAGAGGTACTTGTATATTTCACCTTCCGCATCCACTTCGGTATATATATCGTTTACAATATATGTAAGATGCTCAGTTGTATCACCTACATTGTTTGTATCCGCAGATGCACGCTGATAACGCAGAATGATACCCGCCTTGCCATTGTCGTCAACATTATATGCCTCAACGGTATAAGAGGTTTCACTACCTACGAATGCATTTGATGTGCTGTATAGATCAGCTTCTTCTCTTCTGTGCATAGGAATCATCCAACTTATTGTATCGCTTCCGTTATAGAAATCATATTGATACTCTTCTGTGGTAATCTTTGTGTTGAATGTGCGTGAGCTGGAAAAATATACTCTTCCCGCAGCAGAATAATCAAGTTGCAGTGATGTTACGGGCTCTTTCTCTTCATTATAGAACGGTGTGTCCAAAGCATATATCTCACCGTTTCCATTCACCTTATATTTTATAAGCTGCGTGTATATCAATTGGCTTGCCGGGTCTTCTTCCTGCGGTTCTCTTGTTTCATCGTTTGTTGTTTCGAGCAAAGCAAGTACATTTTCAGGAGCAACCTTCACACCATCAATAGTCAGATTTTCTGCACCTTCAAAAGCTCTGAAGGTTCTGTCTGAACACATAACACGGAACAAAGCCTTCTGACTGAAAGGTTCATCCGTCATACCTGCATGAACAAGATATCCTAGCTCAAAACCGTCTGATGCTGTGCGAAGAATTGCAACAATCCTTCCATCGTGTTTGTAAGCTGTAACCGACTGTCCAACAGCCAATTCGCCCTTATCCGCCGCATCGGTAACACAATTTTCCGCCAAAGTAAAGGTTTTTTCGCCCAGTTTGACAGAATCCTTATCGAGCTTTGTTATTTTTTCGGAAATGGGGTTGTCAAGCACCACAATCTTGCCAAAAACCTTACCGTATGGATTGTTCGAGCCTTGATATGCAATTATTGTTCCGGGCTGGAGTGCCATAAAATGAGCTTCAAAGCCATCAACCTTGAATTCAATTTCCGTTTCTCTTCCGTCATTTTTACCGATAACCATTCCGTCAGGATATTTCGCATAAATAATTCGGTTTTCTGCGTCAATATTCTTCACAACCGCATACTGATATGAAGTAATTTTTACAACATCATGTTTTCTGTCGTTGTTATTGTCTATGAATGTTACCTCACCGGCATCCGGCATAAATTCTTCATCTGATACCGAAGAATTTGCAATCCCATTATAGATTACACAAACATAAGGGTTAACTTCCAGTTTAATTTCCTTGTCATTTTTGTCGTAGTATCTGAAATCTGTGCCGTTTTTGGAAATAATGTCGTCAGCGTCAACTGTCAAAGTCTTATTTTCGTCTCCATCAGCATAGATATACTGGATCTGAGGTTTCAATCCTTCATCATCAGCATTCAGATAGAAAACAACAGTATAGCCAAGCAGTTCCTTTGCATTGGAATACTTATATGTTTTGCCATCAATTGTAATCTCACCCTGTTCGATATCATCGCTTTGAACGGTAAGCTTTGTTCCGTATGCACCGTCTGCAATACCTTCCATTTTCACAAGGTTATGATAGTACTTGATTGCTGTTTCATCAGGATTTACTCTGTACTCAACCATTTCACCAAAAATATACGGTTCAAACATACCTGTGTGAAGTGCTTCATAAATCATTTCATATGCAGTTCCAACAGTAACATTTGCACTTTTGTCAACACCATCAGTAATGCCTGCCATATTTGCTGCATTGAGATACGAAGTCATTTCTCCCACAGCACCATAGCCTAGGGGAATTGTGAGAACCTTGCATATTTCAGCAAATTGAACCGTGTCATCAGGACGGAAACGACCGTTTCCGTCACCCAAAAACACTCCTGCTTCAACCAAAGCACAAATATATGGATAATACTCACTGTCCACCGAAACATCCGAGAAGGGACTTCCATCAAATGAAGTATTTCCTTCAAGTTTCATAAATTTTGCAGTGGCAGCAGCAAGCTCACCACGAGTAAATCCACGGTCAAATTCCTCTGTCTCCGTAACAATTCCCAAAAGTTTCAGCAGACCCAGTTCACCGTCATTCAGCGAACAGCCTTTTTTTGTTGCAACTTCATCTGCGGCTCCCACAGAAACCAACGACAGAGCCATTACCGCCACAACAGCAAACGCAAAAAGTCTTTTCAAAAATCCTTTCATATTGTGTCTCCTTTCCATGAATGCTTATCGGTTGTTCAGAAGCTGAAGACATCTGTTGATGATAACAGCAGCTTCCGCTCTTGTTGCTGTGTTTTCAGGGGTAAACATATTGTCACCCGTGCCTTCCACAACTCCTGCCATATAAAGAGTTGTGATGCTTGTTCCGGCATAGGAAGGAATCTTTTCATAGTCATCAAAAACCTTGGCAGGTCTCACAGATTCAATTTCAAGATTACAGCTGTCAAGAACTCTCTTCATCATAACAACCATATCAGCACGGGTGATGTTTTCACCGATGCCAAACTCCGTTTCGCTCATACCGTTTATAATTCCTTTTTTGTATGCGGTATTCACATAAGCAAAATACCAAGCATTTTTGTTCACGTCTTTGAACTGCAAGTCTCCTGTTTCATCAAGAGGTATGTCAGCCGCCAAAATTATCATTTTCAGGAATTCTTCACGTTTTACACTGTTATTCGGAAGGAAATAACCATTTCCGTTACCTGCAATAATCCCTTTATTGTAAAGATTATTTATACTGTCAGCCGCCCAGAGAACCCCTTCAATGTCTTTGATATTTCCGGTCTCTGCCTTTTCAAGCATAGCGTCAATATCTCCCTGCGAAGGTTTATTGTTGGCAATGATATCCTTGCCAAAACCAAGGCCTCCGCCGCCTCCGCCGCCACTGCTTCCGCCGCCGTTTCCTTTGTCGGTTGCCTTCTCTGCAAGCTTCTGAGCGACTAAAGCCGCATTGAATGCATCAACAACTTCCTCGGCTGTTTCATAAACAATGAATTGTCCCCCATCATCCTTTATCATTCTTCTGAACAATTCTTTTTCGTTGCTGATACCCTTTGTGGGGTTGGTGGGAATCTCAAGCAATTCTCTGTATTCAACGGTAATCAGATTCATAACATCTGACCATCTCTCTTTGGAAACTGCTGTATTCAATGCACTTCTCAGTTCTCTGAAGCTGGTTGTGTATGAAACCGCTTCATCAACAGCCGCCTTGAATTCAAAGAAGTTCTCAAAGTCTTTTCCGTCCTTTGTTCTTAGGAATCTTTCATAAGCCACCGTATCTCCATCATGATTGAAGAATGCTGTTATTTCAGCATGTACATAATCTTCAATTGCCGATACCAGCTTCTCGGCAGAATCAATTGCGTTATAATCCAGCTCTGTTCCACAGAGCTCAACCGTTCCGCTGTCGGTCACATCACGGCAAGTTACCTTGACAGTATAAGCTCCGCCTTCCAGATTTTCTGCATCAATTCCCGCGTTCACTGCAAACGCACCATTCAGATTTGTTGTTGTCTGTGCCGCAGAAACAACTGTTCCGTTGGGAGCGGTTACAGAAATCGCAACAGGTGCATCCACATATTCTTCGCCCATATTGCCTTCAATCAGACAATCATTAAAATGTCTCGCAAAAGCAAACGTCCCTTCTTCAAGAGTGCTTGTTCCGAAATCTCCAAGCTTGTTTGGTGCTTTGAAGCCATAAGCCTTTCCCAGAACAATACCTGTGTCTGTGCTGTCCCATAACATAACCGCATAAGCTTCTGTACTCGGATTGTATGTGTAAGTCCTGTCAATTATCACCTCTGTTGCCGGCACCACATTCTTTGCTTCCGTAACATCAACAGACGATGTGTAACCGTACTTTTTGTTGTAGGTGCTGAAAATGACCTGAGTATTTCTTGATTTCTCAATTCCGGGATAGCTATAGTATAACTTACCGTCCACATCAACGTTGCCGCCTGTTTCCTTGACGCTGTAATCAGAATACAAATCGTTATATGCAATAACCTCGTCATATGTCACGCCACCGTTGTTGTTTATCAATCTTATACCAACATATGCCGCTGTATTATGGACGCTCTTGCCTCCGGGTTCAAGGGCTTGCCAAGCACCGTTTGCATCCATATTTCTGTACCACAGATATGTGGTATCCTCGTATGCATACATAATAGCCTCATGCCAAGCATTGGGAAGACCTCTCAACGACTTGTAGTAACGGTTTGGAGTGGTTGCATTGACATAAACATCATAACACATAATATTAACCAAAGTTGTTTCGTTATCAGGCTTGAAGACTATTCGTGCAAGCTTTCCTTTCATACCTCCATCAACAGGGAGGAAAAGATCACCGTTGACCCCCGAATATGCCTTTCCGTTGCTTACCGTAATATCCCCGGCTATACTTATCTGAGAGCTCATTGTATCGAAGGGTTCACTTACATATACCGTGTCGTTTTCCGCAAGAATGTCAGATGGATTCGCCAGCACCTGTTCAAAAGCTTTCTGTGCCGCTACCATCTCCAGAAGTTTTTCGCGAATATCCCCAAGATTTTCAAAGGGTCTTTTTTCAACCATCTTTTCAAAAACTGCTTCAACGTCCGCAACACCTTCCAAATCAGATGCACTTGTTCCTATAGCTTCACTATAAGTTGACATTATTGCTTCCTGCATATCGGATGCTGACTCTATCTCATTGATAGCCTTTACACGCGGATCAAGCTTTGTATATGCAAAATAACTGCTGATACCCATACTGCCGCCCATCTGGAACTGACCTTCACCGCCGGTGGCAAATTCACCTTCACGAACAAATACCCAGCCTTCATCGGAACCAACAGGTCTTGCATAGTGCTTATACCCTGTGGCAGTTATTTCATAAATATTATCTATGCCGACACTTGCTGTACTGAACGAAATACCCGCTTCAGGCAAAAAGGTGTTGAAATTACCCGTAATTCTTCGTTGTCCTGTGCCTGAGTGGTTGAAATACATATATGTATGTGCATATCCCGCATCATCTGTTGCGTGAGTACGGAATTTCAAGTACAGCTTGTCCTCTCTGGTGGGAAGCGTAGGCTTCACCGGAATTGTTGCATATGCATTTGTACCATTTGCATACACATATGTATCATCGCCATATGAAGTCGGATCGTAGCCATGTCGTTCTGTGAGCCAAGGAGTTGCAAAGCTGTATTGTCTTCCTAAGACCGCTTGGCCTCCGACTTGTGGGAAGCGTAGGCTTCACCGGAATTGTTGCATATGCATTTGTACCATTTGCATACACATATGTATCATCGCCATATG
>JAZNLK010000182.1:0-3864 GCA_045579055.1 Clostridia bacterium | reverse complement strand
ATATAATCAACAGTTGGCATATCAACCACATTGTTGATATACTCATAATTTCCTGATGCCCTCTTGTAGGTTTTAATGTCAATTTCCTTGAAGTAAACATTCTTACCATTTACGGTATTCATAAATTTAATCTGTGGAGCTGTAACCTTTTGTCCTACCGTAAACATCTGATCAAGAGCAACACCAATCCATTCGGTTTCCTCTGCCTTCTTGACATACATTGAAACAGAAGTTCTTGCCTGACCGTTTGAATCATAACCCACAACTTCGGTAATCATTTTGATGTCATAGTACTGATCGGTTGCCCATGCTCCGGAATAGCCGTTGCTTTTTCCGTCAAAACTGTTTGGGTTAAAGTACATATCACCTTCTCTGAAGTATGATCTGTCACAATAGTATAAAAAGATTCTTCCACCCTTGTACGCAGAAACTCTCAGATTCATTTCTGCTCTGTCAAAGTTGCCGCCTGCAAGAAGATTTCCGGATGTAATGTTTACAACCGAATTGGTTTCGCTTTCTGATTTTGAAAGCACAAGAACACCGTTGTCATCAACAGTTATATTGCTGACCAGAACACCATCAACTGCCGCTAGGTCAGTCATTGTATGACCGTCTCCACCATCAACAGAATAATAGATTTCATCCAGAAGCTCATAACCATCCACATCATATCTCACACTTGAAAGAGCCGAATAAACACCCATATCTGAAAGAACGGTAGAAGCCGATGTTGCGGTGAAATTAACCGACCAGTTTGTCTTTGTCACGTTCGTGGATGTAACCGAACCAATAAAATAATATTCAGTATCTGCCGCATTTGCATCTTTCGCGAGAAGCGTAAATGCAGACATTGACAATTCTGCACGATAGGTAATCTTATCCGCAACCTTCAATTCATCAGGAAGCTCCCCAAGACTTGTTTCATCTGCCGTAAAATCAACACTCGCCTTTTTGAATCCGCTGGAGAATGTGGCTGTGACAGTTCCCTGTGGTTTTGTCATATCAAACACGGTTATCATTGTGTATGAATCTGCCGGAGCTGTTCCTGTAATTTTGAAATTACCTGTCTGATTATCGAATGAAACAGTTCCATTTTCGCCGTCTACTGTCGCATTTGTACCAACAGCTCTGCCGTCGAATGCTCCCGGCTCATAATAAACCTTACCGTTTTCAATGGAATCCGCAACTGCACGCTTGCCTTGTTCACTGATTCCCTCATAGGCTGAAAGAGTCATCACGGTTTCGCCATTCATAACAGCTGTGGAAGCACCTCCGAAATCGTTGCTACTGATTGCATTCCAACCTTCAAATCCCTGACTTGCAGTTGAGAGGCTTATGGCATTACTCTTGCCGTTTTCGGAATAATACTGAGCAACGAATGCGTTCTTGAATGCAGTTTCAATCTGTTCAATGCTGTAATACGTCACGCCTGTCATTTTCTGATAAATTCCATTGTCATTAGCAATTGAAGACGTATCAATGGTGAACGAAAGCATATCTGCATATGTTTCGGTGAGATATGTCTTTATTGATATCGCATCGCTGCCTGCTGATGCGTTATTCATAGCAACAACAAATTCATCAACTCTGCCTTTTTCGGCATAAACCAATGAATCAATAGCCGCTTTCATACTTTCATAATCAACAACCGATGCAAGGTCAAGGTGAATATATGCATCATACATATTCGCATAAGACTTTTCGGTGAAATCTGTTTCAAGATTCAGCAGAACTTCGTACTCTGTAAAGAACTTTTTAAGCTCCTCTGCACTGCTTATTGTCTTGAATTCTTCAATGCATAGCTTTATATCCTCAGGAACACCGATAACAAGGTCTTCAAGTTCATCACGCTTTGTTTCTGACAAAGCCGAGGTCATAAGAATATATGCCGACTCTGTTTCGGAATAATTCTTTCCGAATATCTTTGCACAAACTTCAACATCCAGATATATGCCATCTGCCGACAGACAGATTTTGTCACTTGCATACTCCTTGCCGTTTATGCTGTAGTTTGCTGAACCCTTTGTGAAAACAACTGTTCCGTCACCAATTTTAAGTGTGATACCGTTATCATCATTCACACATTCTGCACCAACCGCTTTTGCAACAACCGACGCCTCAACCATTCCCTCTGCATTCACAGTTGTGGGTACCATGTTGTTATAAATCATCGCCGTTCCGTCAGATTTGGGAAGAACGGCCTGATTGGGAGCATCGTCATATATGGTGGAGTAGTCAGGGAACACAATGTGAGCATTTGTGAAACGCTTTGTTGTGTTTATCTTTGCAGGATCAAGAACATAAACCATGGTTTTGATTGTTCTCTCATCTGAATATTTTATTGCATCAAGATAACAATTGTTTGCATAAACTTTTCCGTCAATAATACGGATACAGGAATTCATATGAGATGTGGTTCTGTAAGGACCAAGGTCGTCCATTTCCATAATGTACTCCCATGATTCCATTCCGTCATAGCTGACAGCCATTGCCGTACGGTTACGGGGCTGCTGAATGTATTCAAGTGCCGCTGTTGTTACGTCATATTCCCAAATAATGTAATAGGTTTCCTCTGCATCTGGGTCACGGTCAATCGAGAAAGCCGTTGAGGGAGTTATAAACTGTGATGCTGTGGGAACATTGCTGAATGTCACGCCACCGTCATAGGAATCTGTATAATGGAGAAATCCTCGGTTACATCTGAGCCATACTCTGATTCTTCCGTCAGGCATATCCACGATATCCGCCTCACCTGCATAGAACTCACCCATGTTGTCAAAGTCAAGAACCGTCTTTGACTCTTTCCAGCTGAGGCCTTCATCGTCTGAATAATAAACCCTGGTTGTGCCGTTTGTTTCAGCACCCTCCGATGTTATGTAGAACACTCTTGGTGCGGCATCTTCAGCCGTTCCCCAGACCTTTCTTGCCTGCATAACACGTCCTGACATACCATGGCGGTCACCTACCTTGTCATCAGCAGGTTGTATAAGAATATTACTCTTTACTACAGTTCCGTCTGTTTCGTAAAGAGATGCATGGCTCTGCATACCCCAATCAGAAATTCTCAGCTGTCTCCCTGATTGCAGGTTAATCATATTACTTGCACCGGCATATGAACCAACATTCCAGTTTGCACCCATATCTGTGGTTGAATATTGGTCAGACACCTGCCACATAACAACTTCGCCGTCTTTGCCCTTGATATACTCTGATGTTCCGCCAAGCTCAGCGGTTGTAAACCATGAATAATTCACACCTGTGTTCACCTTACCGTTTCCCACATAGCTCAAATTGTCAATGGTTGCACCATTAGCTGAAACAGGAGCAAAACCATATTTGCCGTTGCCAAGGAAACCAAGTTCCACATTTGAGAAAATTACATCGTTTCCGCAAGTAAGTGTCAGCTTGTCATTCTTTACATCAAGAACATAATCATAGCTAGTATTATTAGTCAGTTCCTTTGTTGCTGTCGCAACAGTTGTGGCAGTACCCTTTGTTGTTTCAACAACTGACCATATTCCACCATTGTGATTATAATTGATTTTTATGTTGTTGTATTCGTTTCTGTATCTTGCAACAATTGCAAATTCTCCTGATTTTGTGATTGTTACCGTTGGTGCACCGCTTCCGCTACCGCCTTCACAATCGCTACCACTACTGCTTCCGCCACTTGTTTCGGTTTCTGTTTCGGTAAGGCTGAGTGCCATATTCCACTTAAGAGTGGGGTTTTCGGCAGTTGCATCAAGAAGATATGTGCCTGCACCTGTGAGATTCATCACACCGTTTTCAAAGGTTGCCGCAGCATCACCATGAATGTTATACCAATGCTCTGCTGCTTCACGTTCGTTATCTTCCTGGAAATCG
>JAZNLK010000181.1:0-13674 GCA_045579055.1 Clostridia bacterium | reverse complement strand
CATTATGATGGGATTATGCAAAACGATAGGAAAGCCTATATATGGGATATATACGTTTTTATGGGCATTGAGTGCCTTGTTTATAACTTCATCATCAATATATTCTTCCTCAAGAACAAACCACTCCCCCTGCACCTCTTTGGGGGAAATTCCGTCCGTGATTTCTTTTTTCAAAACTTCATAATTCTTCATTGTCGCTTCTCCTTTTGACGTATCCTCTTATTTATTCTTCAGATACACCACAAGCACCGCCACATCCGCAGGCGAAACCCCCGAAATTCGGGAAGCCTGACCGATTGAAACGGGTCGGAGCTTGTCAAGCTTCTGTCTCGCCTCAATTCTGAGACCGCCAATCTGTGAATAATCAATATCTTCGGGAATCTTTTTGTTTTCCATTTTCTTGAACTGATTTGCCTGAGCAATCTGACGGTTGATGTAACCTTCATATTTAAGTGTAATTTCAACCTGCTCACGCACATCTGCAGGAAGCTCCGGACGTTCTTTATCAAGAACCGCCATTCCGTCATAGGTCACTTCAGGACGCTTCAGCATATCATGCGCGTGAAGCCCCGTGGAAATCAGAGTGCTTCCCACGCTTTCAAGATATCCGTTGACCTCCTCCGAGGGTGGGAAAACAATGTGGCTGAGGCGTTCAATTTCCTCTTCAATCAATCTTTTTTTCTCAAGGAACGTCTGATACCGCTCCTCCGAAATCAAGCCTATTTCATACCCCTTTTGGGTAAGCCGCAAATCCGCATTATCCTGACGAAGAATAAGTCGGTATTCCGAACGTGACGTCATCATTCTGTACGGTTCATTTGTACCCTTAGTAACCAAATCGTCAATCAAAGTCCCGATATATGCATCCGAACGGTCAAGAATGAACGGCTCCTGACCATTTATCTTGCGAACTGCATTTATGCCAGCCATAAGCCCCTGAGCCGCCGCTTCCTCGTAGCCCGAGGTACCGTTAAACTGACCTGCACCGTAAAGTCCGGGAATGTTCTTGAATTCCAAGGTGGCTTTAAGCTGTAATGGGTCACAGCAGTCATACTCAATGGCATAGGCATTTCTGCTAATGTGGGCATGCTCTAAGCCCGGAAGGGTATGAAGCATTTCAATCTGCACATCCTCAGGAAGACTGCTTGAAAAGCCCTGAATATACATTTCCTCGGTATTTGTACCCATTGGCTCAATAAACAGCTGATGCCGCTCCTTGTCCTTGAAACGCACAATCTTATCCTCAATTGACGGACAGTATCTGGGACCAATACCCTTGATATCTCCGCCATAAAGAGGCGAACGGTGGATATTATCCAAGATAACCTTGTGAGTTTTCTCGTTTGTATATGTAACAAAACAGCTTACCGTGTTTTGGAGCTTTTCTTTTGTTTCAAATGAGAATGGGGTGATTTCCTCATCCCCAAGTTGCTCCTCAAGCTGTGAGAAATCTATTGTTCTTCGGTTTACTCTGGGCGGTGTTCCTGTTTTGAATCGAACCAGTTCAACCCCGATATCACGAAGGTTCTGCGAAAGCTCCGTGGCAGGAAAAACCCCGTCAGGGCCGCTTTCCTGGCTGAACTCGCCAATAATGATTCTGGATTTGAGGTATGTTCCCGTGCAGACAATTGCCGCCTTGCAAAGATATTTTGCTCCCGCTCTTGTTTCCACCGATTCAACCGCACCGCTTTCGTCCACATTAACCCTGACAATCTCGCCCTGACGGACATGAAGATTGTCCTCCAGCTCCAGGCGGTGTTTCATCTCACTCTGATATTCTCTTCTGTCAATCTGAGCACGCAACGAATAAACCGCAGGGCCTTTGCCGCGGTTAAGAATTCTTGACTGCAACAGAGTGGCATCTGCCGCCTTTCCCATTTCGCCCCCAAGTGCGTCAATTTCACGCACAAGATGTCCCTTTGCCGTTCCGCCTATACTGGGATTGCAAGGCAGATTTCCAACACTGTCAAGACTTATTGAAAAAATACAGGTCTTAGCACCCAGCCTTGCTGCCGCAAAAGCCGCCTCAATACCGGCATGACCGCCGCCGATAACCACCACATCATAACTGTCCGCTGTAAACAAATGTCTTCTCTCCTTATTCTGATACGCTTCTCATTTCAAACTTTGTATTCATTCCCCCGATTCGGGCAGTGGGTCAGTTCGTTCTGCAACTACTTTTCCTCTTCGGTACAAAGCCTGAGAATTTCATCATAAATCTTTTTTGAATTCTTCTTAAAATACTCCGCAACCTTTTCGGCATAAATCTTCTTACCCATATTAAGCGAAAGCTCAAGTATTGGAACCTTGTCCTCAATAATACAGCACTTGGCCATATACTGTTCTTGGGTCACCGGCAACACCTCAGCCCTGACTGCATTGGGGTCAACCAATTCGTCATACTTAACTCTGCCGATAGCTTCATCAATTCTGACCCTTATACTGTAGGGAATACGGTTCTTAAAATAAAGATATGCCGCCTCACCGCTTTCGGTGAGACAAAAAGCTTCCTCGTCACGATAATACTTTTTATAAATATATTCGTCCTCCAGAAGCTCCGCCAGAACCTCCGAGAGGTCAAAGTACTCCATAATTTCCTTATCCCAGGTAAACATTTCATAGGTAAGGCTCATTCTTATAGGTGCCTTATACTGTTTTATGGCATAAAGCACCGCAAACTTCATTTCTTCTTTTTCAAGATACATAAATATCAATCCTTAACTATATGTTTCAACGCACGATAGCGAACCATTTGTCAGTTAAAACCGTGTAAAACCAACGGCTTTCAGCAACCATTACTTATGTCTGAAGTATACTCCAAAGACTCCCACACCTGCATGACAGGTGATAATAGGTCCAACCTCTCTCTCTATGAAATTAGTTGAACCGATACGGTCTTCAATCATTTTTTTCAATGTTTCGGTCTTTTCGGGACAATCGGCGTTCAGAAGCACAATTTGTGTGGTTTTGGGGTCAGCAATGTTTTCTTCAACGCAATCAACAAGCTTTGCCATTGCCCGTTTAACACCCTTGACTTTTGCAAATGCTTCAACCATACCGTCATTTGAATAAAGGATTGGCTTTATGTCCAGCATAGCCGAAACAACCATGGTTGTCGCCTTGATTCTTCCACCCTTTTTGAGGGTTGAAAGGTCGTCAACAATGAAATAAACCTTGTCCTTTTCGAATCTCTCCTTGAGAAATGCAACAACTTCTTCTTTTGAAGCTCCGTCCTGTGCCATTTTTGCGGCATCAACAACGTTGGCACCTGTTGCATAACTGAATGCACTTGACTCAACAATCGTAATGTCAAAGCCTTCTTCAATCAGCTCTTCTGAAATCATTCTTGATGTGTTCACAATACCGCTACTGTTACCGGGAATGGTAATATGGATAATCTGATTTTCCTTTCCCAATGAACGATACAGATTTTCAAGAATTTCAGGAGTTGCCTGACTTGTTGCAGGAAGCTCATCTGATGTCTTGAATTTTTCATAAAACATCTGCGGAGAATAATCAATATCCGCAAGAATACTCTCTTCACCGCAATTGATGTAAAAAGGAAGAACTGCAATGTCGAATTTCTCCGCCTCTTCTTTGGTAATGTCTGCCGACATATCTGTCATAATTTTAATCATTTTTCAAAATTCCTTTCTCATTCAGATTTTCAAAATCATTTTGTCTCAGAACCTCATAAGCCACAATGGCAACAGAGTTCGAGAGGTTCAAAGACCTCTTGTTATATTTCATTGGAATTCTTATGCAAGACTCAAGATTTTCACGGAGCAGCTCCTCCGGAAGTCCTTTTGTCTCCTTGCCGAACACCAAAAAAATTTCCTTTTCTTCATTCACCGGGAATTCAACCCTGCTGTAAGTGTTTGGAGCCTTTGTGGTGCAAAAATAGAAAACTCCGTCAGGATATTTCTTTTTCACGTCATCAAAACAATCGTATTCAAAAAGCTCCAGTTCATCCCAATAATCAAGTCCTGCACGTCTGACAGCCTTTTCATCAATATCAAAGCCCAATGGATGAACCAGATGCAAAGCCGCATCAATAACCGAACAGGTTCTTGAAATATTTCCTGTATTTGACGGAATTTCAGGCTCCACCAAAACAATATTAAGCTTCATTTCAATCTCACTTTCTTCTTTCTCTCATAGTATGCCCCAAGAAATCAGTTAAAAAACTTCTTGTCAAGAGCCCTGTACTGAATAGCCTCAGCAATATGTTCCGTCTCTATTGTTTCTGACCCCGCAAGGTCGGCAATAGTTCTGGCAACCTTCAGAATTCTGTTATGAGCACGGGCACTGAGTCCAAGACTCTCAAAGGCCTGCTTCAAAAGACTGTTAGCCTCTTCGCCCAAAGTACAACAGCTTTCCATAAGCTCAGGTGTCAACTGGCTGTTTGAGAAAATCCCCTTCCCCTTATATCTTTCGGTCTGAATTTTCCTCGCCCTGTTAACTCTTTTTTTAATCTCAGCCGAACTTTCACCTTTTTCTTTCGTCTCCAGTTCATCATACTGAACCGAAGGCACTTCAATATGCAAATCAATTCTGTCAAGAAGCGGGCCGCTTATTTTACTCATATATTTCATTATTTTCGTCTGCGAACAAGAACATTCACGGGTTTTGTCACCATAATATCCGCAAGGATAGGGATTCATGGATGCAACCATCATAACACTGCAAGGGTAAGTCGCAGTTCCACCCGAACGTGTTATGGTAACCTCTCCATCCTCCAACGGCTGACGCATTGCCTCCAGGGCGTCACGTCTGAACTCCGGAAGTTCGTCCATAAACAGCACACCATTGTGCGAAAGACTTATTTCTCCCGGTCTGGGATTCATACCACCGCCCGAAAGTCCCACCGATGAAATTGTGTGGTGAGGATGACGGAACGGTCGCTCCGAAACAAAAGGACTGTTTGCCGAAAGTGCTCCGGCAATGCTGTGCACCTTTGTAACCTCAAGTGACTCCTCAAAAGTCATATCAGGCAAAATCGAAGGAATTCTCTTTGCAATCATAGTCTTTCCTGACCCCGGCGGCCCGATCATCAGAAGGTTATGCCCTCCAGCTGCCGCAATTTCAAGTGCTCTCTTCACAAAAAGCTGACCTTTCACGTCCGCAAAATCATATTTGCCCTTTTCCGAGCCCCGCAGAAGATCTTCAATATCAACAGTGGTGGGTTCAATTATCTTCTGCCCCGAAAAATGTTCAAGGATATCATTCAAAGAACCAACCCCAAGAACCTCCATACCGGCAACAACAGCCGCCTCTCTGGCATTTTCCTCAGGTAGAAAAACAGTCCTGATTCCCTTCTGATATGCAGAAATAACCATAGGCAAAACACCGTTGACACACCGAAGGTCACCATTCAGAGACAACTCCCCCAAAAAAACAGCCTTTCCCGTTTTCCTGCCGTCAAGCTGCTCCGAAGATGCCAGAATTCCCAAAGCAATGGGAAGGTCAAAATGTGCACCTTCTTTTTTCATATCCGCAGGCGCAAGATTAACCGTAATCCGTTTTGCCGGGAAGACAAGTCCGGCATTTTTTATTGCAGCACGAATTCTTTCCTTTGATTCCTTCACTGCCGCATCAGGTAGTCCAACAATATCAAAGCCGGGCATTCCGTTTGAAATATCGGTTTCAACATCAACAATATATCCGTCAATACCGCAAAGAGCCGTACTCTTATGCATTGAAATCATAGTTAATCACCTTCAGTCAGAGTATCTTTGATTTTCGTCTTGAATTAGGCAAGCCGCTGTCTGACAGCTTCATAAACAATCACACCTGCGGCAACGGATGCATTGAGAGATTCAGTCTTTCCAAGCATTGGGATTTTAACAAGAAAATCGCACTTTTCACGAACAAGACGGCTCAGGCCCTCGCCTTCGCTTCCGATAACAATACCCGTGGCACCCTTCATATCACATTCATATATGGGCATACTGCCTTCCAATGCAGTTCCCACAATCCAAAGCCCCATATCCTTGAGTTTTTCAATACAGGATGCAACATTGGTACATCTTGCAACCATAGTATGCTCAATTGCTCCTGCCGAAACCTTTGCAACCGTTGAAGTAAGTCCAACACTGCGGTTTTTGGGAATTATAACCCCGTGAGCCCCTGCCGCATTGGCTGTTCTTATGATACTTCCCAGATTGTGTGGGTCATTAAGTCCCTCAGCAATAATCACAAGAGGCTTTTCACCTCTTTCTCTAGCCAGATTGATAATATCCTCAACCTCCACATAAGTGTGCATAGCCGCAAAAGCCAGAACCCCCTGGTGGTTTCCGCCGTCCGAAAGCTCATCAAGCTTGCTTTTGCTCACATTGCTGTATCTGATTCCACGTTTTTTTGCCGCCGCAATAATCTGACCCAGCCTTGTGTGCCGAACACCCTCCTGAATGAAAATCTTATCAATTTCCCGACCTGAATCAATAGCTTCAATAACGGGATTTGTTCCAAAAATTCTATCTTCCATAACCAATATCTCCGATTCTTTTCAGATATACTCATACATAATTAATTTTAACATATTTAATATCAAAAGGCAATAAAAAAATTATTACAACTGCAAATTTTACCCAAATTTCCTTAATTCCGCCTTAATTGACATATTAATTATCTTCAAAACTCTTGACCGAAAGGCAAAAATGATGTATTATATATTATGTGGGAATGTGTTTGCTTTTGAAAAACACTTCCGAACAAAAGAAATGAAACGTTCCGTTTCGCACAAAGCAAAAACCGTGCGAAAAAAATTTCATAATCCGCAACGGCATCGTACGTTGCAAAGGTCAAAGTCAGAACTCTGCTTTGACCGAACACCAAACAGGAGGAATCATTATGAGTGCTGAAATCAAAAACAAAAGAGGTACCATAAGCATTTCAAACGCAGTCATAGCCAAACTGGCAGGATATGCCGCAACTCAGTGTTACGGCGTTGTTGGTATGTGCATCAAAAACGGCAAGGACGGCGTTGCAAAAATCTTAAAGAAAGAAAACGTAGACAAAGGCATCCGTGTAAAAACAACCGGCAACATCATTGACATCAGTCTGTATATCATCGTTGAATACGGTCTCAACATCGCTTCAATCGGAAAGACCATCCGTCAAAGCGTAAAGTATCAGGTTGAGAAAGTAACCGGTATGTCTGTTTCATCAGTAAAGGTATTTGTGGAAAACGTCCGTGTTGAAAGCTGACAAAGCAAATACCCCATCAGATTTTGCGTTATGATTTTTATGATTAACGCGTCTATTATTATGCACATTTTATGAGGTGGATTGAATGAAAAAATTTGATACATCAATGTTGAGAATGATGATTGCATCAGCCTCAGTCAATCTCAAAAACAACCGAAAGATGATTGACGACCTCAACATTTTCCCTGTGCCCGATGGTGACACAGGAACAAATATGAGTCTCACATTCAGCGGGGCAACAAAGCAAGCCCTCGCTGAAGACTTCACAAAATGCGACAAACTTATGGCAAAGCTGGCGTCTTCCGCTCTCCGCAACGCACGAGGCAACTCCGGTGTAATTCTCTCGCAGATTATCCGAGGTTTTGCAAAAGGAGTTGAAGGCAAAAGCAAAATTGACGTAAATACCCTATGCGACGCATTCGAATCAGCAAAGAAAGCTGCATACCGTGCAGTTATGAAGCCCACCGAGGGTACCATTCTGACGGTCATCCGTCAAATGTCTGAATTTGCCGAAGAACACGTCTCAGGCTACACCGAGGTGGACGAATTCCTTCATGCAATTTTGGAAGCAGGCCACGCAAGCCTGAAAGCAACCACAAATATGCTTCCGGCTCTCAAAAAAGCAGGAGTTGTTGACGCCGGCGGCAAAGGTCTCATAACCATTATCGAAGGTGCGGTCTATGCTATGGACAACGGTGCACCCATGGAAGGAAGCGAAGCTGTCCTTTCGGCTGAACCTGCGACAAAGGTAAGTGCCGCAGCTGAACCTGTGGACATAAAATTCCTCTACTGCACCGAATTCATCATCAACAAAACAAACAACCGTTCTGTCACCCAATTCAGAACCGCAATCAGCGAAAAAGGTGACTGTATGTTGGTTATCGAAGACGATGACATTGTAAAAGTCCACATTCACACCAACCATCCGGGTTTTGTTCTGGAACAGGCTGTGAAGCTCGGCGAACTCACCGATTTGAAAATCGAAAATATGAAATATCAGCACAACGACAAAGTTGCCGAAAAGGAAGCTGAAGAATCCGTTTCAGAAGCTGTGACCGAAGAACCCGTTTCAACAACCGCAGAACCCCAAAAGAAATACGGTTTCGCCGTTGTATCTGCAGGTGACGGGCTTTCAGAAATCTTTCGTTCACTCAATGCTGACGAAATTATCGAAGGTGGTCAGACGATGAATCCCAGCACCCAGGATTTGCTGACAGCAGTTGAGAAAGTCCCTGCCGAGATTGTCTTCATCCTTCCAAACAACAAAAATATTATCCTTGCGGCAGACCAGGTTGCTCCGCTGACAAAAAA
Source organism: Clostridia bacterium (assembly GCA_045579055.1). Classification (GTDB taxonomy): domain Bacteria; phylum Bacillota; class Clostridia; order Monoglobales; family Monoglobaceae; genus SIG440. The sequence goes on along the minus strand of JAZNLK010000181.1, from coordinate 5,154 downwards.
GAAGGTTTATGTCATACCAACCGTGAATATCCCTCAGGGTATTTCCGCAATGGCGGCATTTGACGAATCCGTGGCGGTTGATGACAACATAACCGTTATGAAAGAAATGATGGATTACGTATCCTGCGGTCAGGTTACCTTTGCGGCACGCGACACAGAGCTTGACGGAATGGAAATCCATCTTGGCGACTGTCTGGCGGTATGCGGCAAAAATATCACAGCCGTAACAAAAACGCCCGAAGAAGCCGCAGTCAACGTTGTTGAAACACTTGTCACCGACGAATCAGGAGTTATCACCCTCTACTATGGTGAGGAAACAAACAAAGAAGATGCTGAACGTCTCGTTTCAAAGCTTACCGAGGAATATGGCGACCTTGACATTTCGCTATGCTATGGCGGACAGCCGGTGTATTACTATATCATCTCAGTTGAATAATCAAAAAGACTATATTAAGGGAACGGCGTTCCCGACATCCGTTGAGATAAATGCGGGGATTTTCGGCAATGCCGGAAATCTCCGTTTTTTTAAAAAATTTGGAGTGAATCGTATGAAAGCTGAAACATCCATTCAATTTATAAAAGGAATAGGCGAAGCTCGTGCAAAAAGCTTCTCCAGGTTGGGAATAACAACCGTGAGGGAGCTTTTGTTTCACTTTCCCAGAACCTTGGAGGATCGAAGCGAAATCAAGCTCATATCCCAGCTTATGGATGGTGAAACGGTCTGTGTCCGTGCACAGTTGGCAGGGGATTTACGCACATACCGTGCAAGAGGTCGCAAGTCCGTTACCCGAGTAAACGTTTCGGACGGAAGCAACATTATGCGAATAACCTGGTTCAATGCACCATACATTTCACAAACCCTCAAAGACCAAGAAGAATTTATTTTTTACGGAAAAGTCACCTACAAAGGCAATTATTTTGAGATGACAAACCCGGTGGTTGAACCCTATACCGGTGAAAACAAAAAAACGGGAAGGATTATGCCAATCTATCCTTCAACATCGGGACTTTCTCAGGATCAGATACGCAATGCCGCAACAACCGCATTGCGCGAGCTTGAAAAACCACTCCCCGACCTTTTACCTGACCGCATCCGCAAAGGTTATGGCTACAAAACCCTTATGGAATCCCTCATCGACATCCATACTCCCCGAAGCTTTGAAGACTTTGAAGAAGCCAGACAGCGTTTCGCCTTTGAGGAATTGCTCATTCTCCAACTTGGAATACGTCTTATGGGCGATGAACGCAAGGAATGCTCGGCAACACCAATAAAAGATACAAAGTGCATCCGTGAATTTGCCCGAAGCCTTCCTTTTGAACTGACCGATGCCCAGAAACGTGTAATCAATCAGATTTGCGGAGACATTCTAAAAGCCTCCCCAATGAACCGCCTTGTTCAGGGAGACGTGGGCTCCGGAAAAACAATTGTAGCCGCAGCGGCAATGTACGCCACCGCAAAATCAGGATATCAGGCTGTGCTTATGGCACCAACCGAAATCCTTGCCACACAACACCACAAGAACCTTTCAAAGCTTTTTTCGACATTCGGTATGGAAACTGTTTTGCTCTGCGGAGGAATGTCAGCACCCGAAAAAAGAGAGGCGAAACAAAAAATCAAGGACGGAACTGCCGACATAATAATCGGCACCCACGCCCTTATTTCCGATGACACGCTTTTTAAAAATGCGGCACTGGTAATCACCGACGAACAGCACCGTTTCGGAGTGAGACAGCGACTTGCACTGACCGAAAAGGGCATAAACGCCCACACTCTCGTTATGACAGCCACCCCAATCCCCCGAACACTTTCGCTTATTCTTTATGGCGACCTGGATGTTTCTGTCATCGACCAACTGCCGCCGGGCAGAAAACCAATCGAAACCTACTCTGCCACAGAACGTCAGCGAAAAAGTGTGTACGAATTCCTTCGAAAAAATATATCAAATGGCAGACAAGCATATATAGTATGCCCTCTGATTGAGGAATCCGAAGCACTGACCGCAAAGGCGGCAGTTGAATACGCCGAAAATCTGAAAAAAAAGATTTTCCCCGACCTGACCGTTGAAGTAATGCACGGAAAGCTAAAGCCTGCCGAAAAGCAGGATATAATGTCTCGTTTTTCCCAAGGGAAAATAAACATTCTCGTTTCCACAACAGTAATTGAAGTGGGAGTTGACGTCCCCAACGCAACAATAATGATAATCGAAAATGCAGAACGTTTCGGTCTTTCCCAGCTCCACCAGCTCCGAGGCAGAATCGGCAGAGGAAGTCACAGTTCCTACTGCATAATGTTTTCCCAGGGCGGCAGAATTGCCGATGAACGAGTGAAAATAATGTGCGAAACCAACGACGGCTTCAAAATTTCGGAAAAAGACCTTGAATTACGTGGGCCGGGTGAGTTTTTCGGCATCCGCCAGCACGGTCTGCCGGAACTGAAAGTGGCAAACCTCTCAACAGATATGCACATTCTGAGCCTAGCAAAAGAAGCGGCAGAAAAGCTTTTATCTGCCGACCCCACCCTCAGCACACCGGAAAACAGCAGCCTTCGCAATCGCATAAAAGAACGTTTTCTTGAAGTTTCCGAAAACGGAATTCTTAACTAAGAATACTTTTTCCGCAATTATTCGCCAACCGTCAATATCTCACCATTTTTCTTAATTCGCAACCGACCCAAGGGGAGGTAATTAATAAAGAGAACCGCCTCAGAACAAAGCAATTTGGATGAAGAACAAGGTAAAAAACGTAGGGAATACTTGGTGTATTCGCGAGGCTTTTTCCGCAGTTATTCGCCAAATTGCAAAGTTCCGAGACGGTTAAATTTGTTAATTACCGTCCCAAGTACTCAATAGCAGCAAGTGCCGCAACACTTCCGTCGCCAACAGCAGTGGTGAGCTGTCTGACATTTTTATTCCGACAATCTCCGGCAACAAAAATTCCTTCTTTGTTGGTACGGCAATTCTCTCCTGCCGAAATATAGCCACCTTCGTCAAGGGTTATAATATCCCTGAAAATCTCGCATTGAGGAATCTGACCCACGGCAACAAATGCACCGTCGAGAGCAATGTGACGTTTTTCGCCACTTTTCACATTCACAACGTCAACACCTTTGAGTCCGCCCTCATCAACAAACCTTTCAACTGTTGTTTCAAGAACAAGTTCAACATTGGCTCTTTCCTTCAACGCACGCACCAGACGAGGTTCTGCACGGAACTCATTGCGTCTGTGAACAATATATACCTTCTCGGCAATATCAGACAGATAAACCGCATCTTCGACAGCAGTATTACCGCCACCGATTACCGCAACGGTTTTCCCTTTATAGAATGAACCGTCACACACTGCACAGAAGGAAACACCTTTGCCGATAAGCTCTTCTTCACCTTCCGCACCAAGTCGGCGATTCTTCACACCTGTCGCAATAATGATACTTTTTCCTTCGTATCTGTCAAGATCGGTGACAACCGTCTTCACATCGCCGTCAATGATTTCAATAACCTCTTCATATTCAATCTTGCCACCCAAAGCATCAACCTGAGCCGCAAGGTTTGCGGCAAATTCCGCACCGCTCATTTTCATTGTACCGGGGAAGTTCTCAACTTCGCTTGAAAGGGCAATTTGACCGCCCAGACCCATTTTTTCAATAACAACAACCGACTTTTCTGCACGAAGTGCATAAAGTGCCGCAGTAAGTCCCGCAGGACCACCGCCGATTATAATAACATCATACATAATTTCACCTTATCCTTAAATTTATTCGCTCAATTCAATCCACATGGCAGGACGCACAAGACTATATCCATCAACGCTTCCGTCCCCGCCAATAGTGAGTGTTGCTATTTGGGTGGCAGTATTTCCGGCACCGGAACGACACCAAGCATAGTCATAATCCAGCACTCTGCTCATATCTATGGTCGGGTCATCAACAACAGTGGCTTTACTATTAGCATCAGTATATTCTGTGCCCTCACAACGTATATAATAATCTTCGTATTTATTCGCTTCTCTTTCGCTCAGCAAAAATACCTTATCCTCTGTTGAATCATCTCTATTTCCGACAGGAGGCACTGTTGTTGTGCAAATCATCTCCTTTTCGCCTTCGACAAAGGAACTATCCAGAAATTCATTATTCAACCACTGACGAAGGGTGCAGGTTTCCCACGTAACCTCTTCATCTGTTGTGTTATATTGTTGCCACTCCAGACCACAGAGACTGAGAACAAGAGCCTTTCCATCCTTCACGTCAAGGACAATCCATTCTATATTTTCCCTTCCATTGCTCTCATTATTATCCTGCTCATATCTTCCGTAGGTTATTATATCTCCCACTTCGCAAACCATTATTGCCTCAGGCGGCGGTGTTTCACCGCCTTCACCGCCTTCTCCGCCGTTTTCGCCTTCATTGCCGCCTTGCTGACCGGGATTTGGGGCATAGTCCTTCAATAATTCCGAATCTAACCACATGGCAGGGCGAACACCAAAAGGATTAGCCTTATAGAATCCATCATACTCAATAACACCGTCAGAGCAATGTAACACAACTATCCCACCTTGGTGCTGACCCGGTGTCCGTGTGCACCAATAAAACGGAAAACCGACCGTTGTCTGTTCCACAAGCCCTGACACAGAACATTTTCTGTCTTTTTCCGACGGCAAGTATGCTGTTACTTCATCCACACTTAACAAAAACAACTTGTCCTCCGTGGGCATTCCGGCATCAATTCCATAATACGGATTCTTGCCCGGTGATACGTTTGTGGTATATATCATACCCTTTTCATCTTCGTTAAATGCTTCATCATAGAAATCAATGTTCATTATTTTACGGATTTCGCTGTTGTCCCATTGATCCCCGGAGTTCCGCTCGTTGGTAAATCTATTGGCGAAAAGAATATCCTTACTGATAACAAGCAACTGACCTTCCTGTTTATCCAGCACAAGCCAATCTATAGCCTCTGTGCCATTTTGTTTTTTGCCGTCCAAGTCATATCTGCCAAAGGTTATGTAGTCACCAACGTTATACTCTCCCATTTCTCCCGTTTCGCCGCCACCGGGAAAATTAACATTACCTTTTTTCTCATCGCCGCCCGAAAGCAAAACAATCACAGCCACCGCCAAAGCCACCACAACGGCACACAGTGCGGCTATAATAATTGT
>JAZNLK010000180.1:0-6251 GCA_045579055.1 Clostridia bacterium | reverse complement strand
TCTACCCAAATATTAAGTTTAAGTTAGTGGTGGATCTTCAGGGACTCGAACCCCGGACCGACCGGTTATGAGCCGGTTGCTCTAACCAACTGAGCTAAAGATCCATTTGATTTGCAACGTATAATATTATATACCAAAACTGCTTTTTTGTCAACATAAATTTAATATATTTTTTCAAAAAAGCAGTTTTCACAAATTTTAGTTTATAAAGTCTAATTCCGGAGTATAGAAAAAGTCAAAAAGAATTGCCATATCTTCCAGTTCAATATTCTCATAAATGGGATTTTTAAACATATCAGCTTTCTCTTTGTTAAACTTTCTGTAAACTTCATATGTCGCTTTTGCAGCCTCAACATAATCAAAGCTTGAATCCTTGAGATACTCTTTCATGCTATCCACAACCATTGTACCAACCAAAACAACGTTTTCATCAGTGTACGTAGGAATGATAACATTTTCCATACAAGCTATAATTCGCTTTAGCTTTCTTTCAAGTTCATCCTTTGCCAGCTTTTCAAGATCAAAAGGTTCAAATCTTTCTTCAAAGTCTACATTCGGAATGCATTTTTCCAATGCAACACAAACCTCTCCTCTTGTTATAGGTTCTGTTGCACGAAATTTTCCACCTGCTTCCGTGGTAAAGATGTAAAGTCCAAGGACATTGTTAACGCTATCTCTTGCCCAATCTGATACCTTATCTGTAATCACAGGCATCGTAAAAGGCTTATCCAGATTCAATAAAGAATTGAGAATAACACAAACCTGTTCACGGGTCACTTGTTCATTGGGAGCAAAACATCCGTTTCCCATCCCTCTTATATATCCTGCTTGAACGCCTGCCAACACATCATGACAAAACCAGTCACTTTCCTTAACGTCCGAAAATGTATTCTCTGCCTCTACATAAAACAAGTACATCTGATTTATAATCTTAACAAACTCAGCACGGGTAAGTGTTGCGTCAGGTCTGAATGTTCCGTCTTCAAACCCGTTAACAAATCCCTTTTCCTGCATACGAGCAATAGCCTTGCCTTGCTCCGAATCCACGACTACATCAGAAAAAGCGGACACAGAAATCGTTGCCATTACAACAAAACAAACCAAAAAGGTACACACTCTAAAAAAACTTTTCATCTGTGCATCTCTCCTTTTTTATTATTCTTCAAGCAGTTTTATATAATATGCTTTTTTGAGAGTTTTTTCTTCCTCATATGCATTTTTTATTGTTTTTATAATAGATGTATCAGCTCCAATTGCTACCAATTCATTTTCCAATTCTTTAAGCAATTCGGCAACCTTTTTATCACAGCTTTCCATATGTCCCAAAGCCACGTTCATATACTTATCCACAAGGCTCTTCTTGCCGACAAGATTTCTCTTTTCTTTTGGAAGACTTAAATATTCATTCTTCACGGTAGCTTCAAGCTGTCCCAATTGACCGAGATAATACGCCTTTAAACTGTAGAGCTGAACTATCTTTTCACTGATAAACCTGTCAGCCTGAGAATTTCTGTTTGAAGTATCACCTGCGGAAGCAGAGGAGTCGGAATCCTGTGAAACATCAATCAACGTATCTTCGTATTTTTTATTCAGTTCATCAACAGCTTCTTCCACACTGATTTCACCTTTAATAATCTTTTTTTCTTCTTCCGCAGTGAAGTCGCTGATAATTCCCTGGTACCGTTTTTTTAATTCTTCTTCAAGCTTCTTCTTGTTGTCATCCATTTCTTGGGCAATCTGATTGGTTGATTTTATCAAAACCATCATCCCCGCTCTGAGATTTTCCCGCTGCCACACGCCAAAAGCAATAATTCCGGCAACAACAACAATCATAAAAACAATAAGGATTTTCTCCCACCGTCTCATAAAATCACCCTTTCAACCTTTTTTTGTGCTTTAAAACTAACCCACAAAACAAAAGACAACCGCAACAAGAACCGGAAAAGTCAAGAACCACATCTTTAATCTGACCGCTTCGCCCCGGTACAAAAAGCTGAGAAACTTCATCAAAAGCAGCTCCCACCAAACAAACAAGTAAGGCAACCCCCAAAGCTTTTTGTATATCGGCATCAGCTGCAACATAAAAAAACATAAACATCAGAAAGCCCAATATGAAATATATCACAAAATGTGCTACTTTCCTGATAATCCTGTGAATATTCGCAACAAGCTTTGTATTTGTTGAAAATTTTTTACTTTTAAAAACGCCATCCAACGCCTTGGTAATTTTTTTTGATACCCATCTGCTTTCTGCAGCCGATTCTTTCGCCGGTGTAGCCGAATATGCCAAAATCAAATTGTACTGTGCAAAAGAAAGCATCCACAAAAACAACAGCCAACAGCCAGCAGTTTTTGAAATCTTTCCCTTTATCATATCCGACATACTCCTTTGTTTCAATAAACCGTAAGTTTATCTTTTATCTTGTCTTCCCAATATTCAAACGGTCTGAGACCATCTTCTCCCAACTTATCATAAATCACATCAAATCCACGGATATAGTCCGGAATTCTCGTTTCGGTATTGTGGCAATCAGACCCCATAAAATTGACTAAGCCTTTTTTTACCAATCCCAGTGCTTTCCGCCTTGTGGACCTTTCAATCAGAAACGAACTATTTATCTGAATCAACGCATTTGATTCTTTCAGTTTTCTGAGCACATCAGCCTCATCATCCTCCTGAAATTCCAAATACCTTTCAACATGAGCAACAATAGGAGTTATTCCCCTGGCAGAATACAGCATCCCCAAAGATTTGTATGTATATGCCGACCATGTGAAAAAAGGCAACTCAACAAGAAGATATCTGGTACCGCTGATACAGAGTTTTTCTATATCATCCATTCCATAAAGTTCAGGGACAAACTGTACTTCAGCCCCAAGTGCCACCTTGGTACGTTCATCAGTAGGGATACCTTTAATCAGCTTTTCAAAAGAGATTGTTCTTCGTTCCAAAAACTCTCCTATTCCATTTTCATCAAGATAAAAATGCGGTGTAGCGACAACGGTATCAACATCCTGATCCATCAGCATATCAAACATCTTTTTTGACTCTTCGATACTACTGCTCCCATCATCCATTTCAGGAAGAATGTGTGTGTGTATATCAATCATATTCCTTCCCCAATCTTGTTCAAAAAACTCAAAAGGCTGCCTGCTTTTTTAAGCAAACAGCCAGATATTTATTCTTAACCGCCATTGCGTCGGCTGCTGTAACTTCCGTAACCGCCATAACCGCTGTAACCGCCATAGCCACTGTAACTACCGTAGCTGCCGCCGGAACCGGTCTTGCTCTTTTTCTTCCCACTGGAATCATAATGACGGTAATACTTTTTCTTGTTATTGTTCTTATATTCACCGTTGTTGCCGAAAACAACACCGTTAAGAACAAAGCCAAGAACCTTTGCACCTGCAAACTTAAGCTGGCTCAAGGAATAACGAATTGCTTCCTTGTCCGTAGAGTTTTGCAACGCAATCATAACAACACCATGTGCATATTTTGATATAACCACCGTGTCAATAATCAGATTTACAGGAGGCGTATCAAGGAAAATATAGTCAAAATCATCTTCAAGCTTTGAAATAAGATTTCCCATATTATCTGAACTCAGAAGTTCAACAGGGTTTGGAGGAATGTTTCCCGCTGTAATATAACAAAGATTGGTATAAGTTGATTTTCTGACAACCTCCTCGCTTGAATTCAAGCCAACAAGATAGTTGCTGAGACCCGGAGCATTGGGTACATCAAGAAGTCTTGCAAGGTTTGGTCTTCTCAAGTCACAGTCGATAATAAGAACCTTTGCGTCCATTTCAGCAAAAGTAATTGCAAGATTAAGACAGTTTGTACTTTTACCTTCAGAAGCAAGAGCACTTGTAATAATAATCTTTTTACACTTATCTGATGGCAGTGAAAAAATAAGATTTGTTCTTAATGCCTTATATGCTTCTCTGACATGGAAAGAAGTTTTGTTGTTCAAAACCTTTTCTCTTATGTCCTCAAAATCCTGTGCCTGAAGCTTTTTTTGTTTTTTTCTGGCAAAATTACTGGGTGCCTGTCTAAGTTTCTGAAACCAGTTCATCTGTTGCATCTGAGTTTCAGTAATAGGAGTCTGGTTAGAGTTATTTTCCGCCATTGCCCTTCTCCTCTCTCTTGTATTCGTAGGTTGAGCCGCGTCTGTATGAATAATAGCCCGGCTTCTTAGCAAGATGCGATGTTCCTATGTCAGGAACAACTCCCAAAATAGGAAGTTTAAACCATTGTTCAAGTTCTTCCTCATTCTTGATTCTCATATCAAATATTTCACGAAGAACAACAAATGCACAGCTGACAAGCAATCCCAAAATGAGACCAAGAATCATATTTGTATGAATATTGGGTGCAACCTGTTTGCCGCCACGTGCATAGTCAATAACAGAAACAGAACTTGCTTTTACCACTTCCTGAATTATTCCGGGAGCAACCTCTGCAATTGTGTTTGCGACTATAAATGTGGTCTCGGGGTCTGTGTCACGAACGGTAATTTTGAAAACCTCAGTATCATTAACCGAATCCGCCGAAACTCTTGCCTTCAATGAATCGGGAGTGTACTGGGTAAGCCCCTGTTCAACCAGCCTTTCACAAACGGGAGTAAGCACTTTTTCACTTTTTATAATTACACCATATGTATCAACAAGCATCTGTGCAGCAGCAATATCCGCACTGGTTGTTTTGTTGCTTTCTTCACCTCTTTCGTTGTTTACATACAACGACACAGAGGACTCATACTCCGGTACAATCATAGTTTCACTGTAAACAAAAGACAAAATTCCTGCAATCAAAGTAACTGCAATAATCATTCCGATATGCTTAAAAATTATTTCCGCCAAACGTTTTAAGCTTAATTCTTCAAATTGTTCCATAACTGCTCCTTATCACTTTTATATTATTGCTATTTGTTTAAACTTCCAATACAACAGTATTATATCAACTTTATCCATCGTTGTCAATTTGTTTTAAACCAAAACTTATTGGCTTTTCCGGGAATATCTTCTATTGTTCAAGATATTTTTTTTGAGTTTTCACAAATCTTATCAGATAAGCAATTGCTGCCCAAATCAAAACCGCTGCAAGAGAAATCGACAAAATCCACTCAACGGTTCTGCTCATACCGGGACATATAATGAACACAAAAATCACTGTATAAAAATACACTGTTGCAAACTTTCCGTACCAATTTGACTGCACAACAATATTTTTGAAATATAAAATGCAACCGATTATAATCATTGCAACTTCTTTAACAAGAACTATGCCTATAATCCAAATAGGGATAACATCAATGATGGCAAGGCAAACAACCGCAGTAATCTGCATTAATTTGTCCACAAGCGGATCATACACACGACCAACATCCGTAATCATATTATAATGTCTTGCAATCCATCCATCCACAATGTCAGTAACGCCCGACAACAAGAACAGCAAAACCGAAATCCACACTGCCTGTCCCGAAATAATTGAATATGCAAAAAACGGAATAATAATCAAACGGAATGTGGTCAGAATATTTGGTATCATCAATAATTCCCCCAATAATTCAATATTCATTCCAAGGTTACCCCAAAATGTATTTTTTGCAACGCAAACAAATACACCATATAGTATACAATATATTTTCTCAGAAATCAAGTAAAATATGCCAAAATTTTAAAAAATCTCTTTGTTTTTATATTATATAATAATAAATCAAACATCTTTTTGTCTTCGATACTTAAAATACCCTCAATATAGAACAAAGCGGCTTCGCCGCTCGCCGCAGGCGGCGGTCGTAGCATGAACGCTTTGTTTGTCCATGTGCGTTTCAGCCATCGGCTGAAAATTTCGCACGGACATTTAAATCTTGTTTTTTATATCATAGAAATATAACAGAATGTTATAATTTCCTGTGATATAAAAAAAGCCCCTGCCGATTGCAGGGGCTTTCACTCTAATCAAGATCCGAAGCTCTTTCAAATGCACTATGCATTGAAGAACCGTCATTTTTCTTTTCAACAGTACTTCCATCAGACACCGCAGGTCTCGTTGGCATTGTGGAAATGGTTTTTCCTCCCACCACCGCTCCGGGAGTAACAGATGGTGCCTGGGTTATGGGTGTTGCAGGTTGTACCGGAGGAACCTGAGTTACAGGAGCCGCAGGCTGTGCCGGAGGAACCTGAGTTACAGGAGCCGCAGGACGCACAGGCGGAACCTGAGTTACGGGCGTTTCCGGACGTGC
>JAZNLK010000179.1:0-9496 GCA_045579055.1 Clostridia bacterium | reverse complement strand
GTACCCCCATAACGGACTTTCACCGTCAAGTTAAATGCCATGCTCGGCACACTAAAAACTAAGGACCGGAACATTCCGGTCCTGTTTGCCATTCAGCTTCATTCTGAGCAAAGCATACGCAAAGTCGATGAATCTTGATTTATCCGATTTGTCTTTTTCTCGCACGTGGATGGGCTTTTCGGTAAACATCATTTAACTGTTTTTTCACAACACTTGTATAAACCTGAGTTGATGATATATCCGAATGCCCCAACATCTCCTGAATAGACTTCAAATCAGCCCCGTTTTCCAGCAAATGCGTTGCAAAAGAATGTCTGAGCGTATGCGGAGTTATGTCCTTCTTTATACTTGCGGCCGCAGCATACTGTTTGATTATTTTCCAGAAACCTTGGCGTGTAATTTTTCCACCACTGCAATTGAGAAATAGGCAATCTGCCGATTCATTATTTTTCATAAGACGAGGTCTTGCGTTATCTATGTATGTTTTGACAGCTTTTTTTGCTATGGAATATATGGGCAACACCCTTTGCTTTTTCCCCTGATTACAATTTATATAACCAACATCCATATCCACATCCGACATCTTAAGTTCAATCATTTCTGTTACTCTGACACCTGTCGCATAAAGAAGTTCAAGCATCGCTTTGTCGCGACACCCTTTCGGTTCTCTTGTATCGGGTTGATTCAAAAGTCTTTCCACTTCCTCGCTAGTCAGGACTTCCGGTAAGCGTTTTTCCGTCTTTAATGAATGTATGTTTGCTGTCGGATCCTGAGTGACTGTTCCGGTATTTTGTAAAAAGCGGTAAAACGAACGGATTGAAGCAAGATTTCTTGAAACCGTTGATGCTGATTTTCCTTTTTTCTGGAGTTCCATAAGATAATCAAGAATAAAGGTACTGCTTACGCCTTCAACGGTAGTGTTTTTATTTGTTATATGCTCCGTAAACGCAGTAATATCTCTTTTATATGATAGTAATGTATTGTTTGAAGCATTTTTGGTATCGGTCAGATACAAAAAATATTTTTCTGTCAAAGTATTCAACGCTTTCACTCTCTTTCAGATCAGATAATAAAAAGGCAGACAGGCTTTAGAATTATCGGAATTATAAAAGTGTCAATAAGACTGCTTATGATAAACACAAAAACCGTCAAACATAAAAAGGCAAGATTCTTCAGACAAAGCTCCTTGTTTGAAAAGAAAGACTGTCCGTGTCGCCTTATATTTCTAAGTTCAAATGCAAAATTAAAATTAAAAACTGCATATGAAATTAACATTGGAATAAAAAACAGCAGTTGCGGAATTATTGATATAAATGACAGTAATATTCCTTTAAAACCGTATAACTGAGCAAGAAATGCTGTTGTAAATCCAATTTTGTAGCCCTTTGCAACAAGCTGAAGCACACCCAAAGGAATGAGAGCAATACCAAAGCCCGAAATCCACATAAATAAAACAATTTTAAAGTTGTTATAAACCGAGAAACAAAATACCGAATTTCGACTTATAGGTTGCAATATATGAGCTGAGACAAAATTGTTCATATAGTTTCCAAGAGCGTTATACTGTTCACAACTGCTGAAAACAGCCAACAAAGAACCGATTACAACTCCAAAAACAAGACATATACACGCAAAAATATATTTCATCCTGTTGTTGACAATGTAATCGGCTATATTTCTGAATAGTTTAATCTTTTTCACGACTTTGCCTCCTGTACAAATCTGTTTTTTGTACATCATATGAGACAAGCCGTTGATATATGAATATGTTTTAATATGAAAATATTAATTTTTTGACATATCGTCAGCTTTCTTCACGCAAGCGTCAATAGCTTGGGAAACTGCGTTCTTAAAACCATTTTTTTCAAGCTCAAGAACAGCGGCAATTGTCGTCCCTCCGGGAGAGCATACAGCATCTTTAAGAACCTGAGGATGTTCGTTTGTTTCAAGCACCATTTTTGCTGAACCTTCAACAGCCTTTGCTGCGAGTTTCAAGGAAATATCCTTTGGAATACCGTACTTGACACCGCAATCCGCCATTGCATCAATGAGCATATAGATATAAGCAGGACTACTGCCATGAAGAGCCGTTGCAACATTGATATATTTTTCATCAAGAACAATCACCGAGCCAACGCCTGAAAGTATTTTTTCAGCAATTTTCAATTCATCATCAGCTATATTATTATTTGGCGTAATAACCGTCATACCGCAATTAACCCTTGCAGGAGTATTGGGCATAGCTCTGATAATTTTTGCATTTTCTCCCAATACTTTTTCTATTGTTTCAATAGTAACTCCCGCGGCAATAGAAATGAAAATCTTATTGTCGGTATAAGATGTTGCTTCATCAAGAACGATAGGCAGAATATTGGGTTTTACAGCGAAAATAATAATCTCACTATTTTTTAGCACCTCAGCATTATCTTCAGTGGTAAACACTCCACAAGATTGCCATTTTGTTAAGTTGGACGGATTTTTGTCACTGATAGCCAACTCATCCGGTCGGATGATTTCAGAAGAAATTAAACCACCCGCCAAAGCTGAAGCCATATTACCTGCACCAATAATACCAATATTCACAGTCATTCTCCTTTTTTAGAATTCTTGTTTGATATACTTTTCGATTCTGTCAAGACCTTCTTTGATTGTTTCCATTGATGTTGCGTATGAAAGTCTTACATAACCATCGATTCCAAAACCTTCACTGGGAACAAGTGCCACAAGTGCTCTTTCAAGAATATCATCGCAAAGTGCGCTTGCCGTGTCAAAAGTTTTCCCATAAAGCTCACGACCAAGAAGCTCCCTGACATTCATAAAAATATAAAAAGCTCCGTTGGGTTTTCTGCAGCTGATTCCTTCAATAGAATTGATTCTTTCAACCATATAGTCTCTGCGTTTGATGTATTCTTCACGCATAGCCGCAACTGATGATTGGTCACCGTTGAGAGCTTCGACGGAAGCGAACTGTGCAATTGAGTTCGGATTTGATGTTGCGTGGCTCTGAATGTTTGACATTGCTTTTGCAACAGCCGCATTTGAAGCTGTGAAACCTATTCTCCAGCCGGTCATTGCATATGCTTTCGCCATACCGTTTACGATAATAGTAAGCTCTTTGATTTCATCACCGAAGGTTGCAATATTCACGTGCTCGCCTTCATATACAAGCTTTTCATAAATCTCATCAAAAACCACATAAATATTGTTTTTAACAGCAATTTCAGCAATTTTCTTTAATTCGTCTCCGGAATACACCATACCGGTGGGATTGCTGGGAGTGTTAAGAACAAGTGCACGGGTTTTTGATGTAATGGTCTTTTCCAGTTCTTCGGGTGTAAACTTGAAGTTTGTTTCTTCAGTTGTGTTAAGGTAAACCGGAACACCATCAGCCATTTTCACCATTTCAGGATAGCTAACCCAAAAAGGTGCAGGAATTATAACCTCATCGCCTGGTTCGCAAATTGCCATAAAAATATTTGTCAAGCAGTGCTTTCCACCATTGCTTACAACAATGTTTGAAATATCATAATCAAGACCTGTGTCTCTTTTGATTTTTGCACAGATTGCTTCTTTAAGTTCAATGGTACCTGACGCCGGGGTATAACGGGTTACTCCGTTTTCTATAGCTTTTATGCCGGCAGCCTTTACATTATCCGGAGTCTCAAAATCCGGTTCACCGGCACCAAAACCAACAACGGGAATTCCCTGTTTTTTCATTTGTTTGAATTTTGCATCAAGCGAAAGTGTCGGCGAAGGACTGATACTCTTCGCTTTCTTTGAAATGTATGTTTCCATAAAGAATCTCCTAACTAATTCCAAAAATTAACTTAAATTTTATTTTAATATAAAATCCACAAAATTTCAACCTTTTTTTTCAGGATATAAGATTTTTTTTCATAACATTCAAAAAGTTACCTGAATATAGCTTATTTATCAGTAATTCTGAATAACCAATCCGTCTCATTTCATCAGCCAAAACACAAATATTCTGTACACCGTCAATTCCCTGAGGCAATGACTCCACACCATCAAAGTCGCTTCCAATTCCGATATTATTTTTCCCACCAAGACCAAGAATATGTTCTATATGTTTAAGAATATCGGAAACATCGCACTTGTTTTCAGAAACAAACTCCGGACAGAAATTTATTCCGATACATCCGCCGTTCTCTATGATTGCTGTTATCTGCTTATCATTCAGGTTGCGTTTGTGATTGCATATCTTTTTTGCATTTGAATGCGATGCTATTATCGGGCTTTTTGTCTCATCAAGAACATCCCAGAAAGTTTTTTCTGAACCGTGTGACACATCTATTGTCATACCCAAAGTATTCATTTTTTTTACGATATTTATACCAAAATCGGTTAAACCCTTGCCGCTGCCTTCGATTCCTCCGCAGATTTCATTGTCATAATTCCAGCAAAGCGTCATAATTCGAACACCCCGGTTAAAAAAATGGTATAGGTTATCGAGACTTCCTTCAATTGCATCTCCGCCTTCAATGCTCAGCAACGCAGCCGTTTTATTGCTTTTCAAAGCTATTTCAATATCATTTGCAGAATTGCAATGCATAATTTTGTCGCAAAATCGGTTTATTTGTTTGTAATAAGTATTAATTAAATCGGAGCATCTATTGAAAGACATCGGTCGGTCTTTTTCTCTATCTATAAATGCAGCAAAAACCTGCACAAAATCAAGTTCTTGCTGCAATACACGAGTTATGTCAAAATGGTATGGATTTTTAAATACATTGCCGCCAAAATCAGTTATTTTCTGCAAAGTATCACAATGTGCATCAAAAACTACCAACGAAAAACCTCTTTCATTTACCGTACATCCGTGAATACCTGCTGAAAATGATTGATGTTCTCCAAATGAAAACCGTCACCGGAAAACATACCGAAAACTTCAATAATATCAAACCTGATATTCATATCACAAGGGTTTTCCATCAGGTACCACTTTGCGGTATTTATTAAATTCTTTTTTTTATAATATGTAACTGCCTGTGCGGGGGTTCCGAATTCTGAAGAACTGCGGGTTTTGACCTCTACGAATACCAAATCTTCATCTTTTTTGGCTATGATATCTATTTCACCGCATTTGTTGCTGTAATTTCTTGCTACAATCTTATACTTGTTCTTTCTCAGGAATTCTGTTGCCGCTTCCTCACCGCATTGACCTGTTGTTTTATTTATAAATCCTCTTTTCATATTATTTTCCAAGAACCTTGGCTGTCATAAACGATTTTCTGTGTATTGGCAGAATCCCGTATTTTTGTATAGCCTCACAGTGGATTTTGGTTCCGTACCCTTTATGTTTTGCAAAACCGTATTCCGGATACTCCTTATCGAACTCAAGCATCAATCGATCCCTGCTTACTTTAGCAAGAATTGATGCGGCGGCAATAGTTTGCGACTTTGCATCCCCTTTAACAACATAACTGTACGGAATATCATAGGGAACTTTATCGTTTCCGTCAATAATAACATAATCCGCCTTGGTGCTTAGGTTTTCAACAGCTTTATGCATAGCCAGAACAGTTGCCTGCTTGATGTTTATGTCATCTATAATTTGCGGAGAAGAAAACTCAATTGAATATGCGATTGCATTTTTGATAATTACATCAAAAAGCTGTTCACGCTTCTTCTCCGAAAGCTTTTTAGAATCGTTTATTCCTTCAATTATAACTCCTTCAGGCAGAATAACCGCAGCAGCACAGACAGGTCCCGCAAGTGGACCTCTTCCGGCTTCATCAACCCCGGCAATTAGTTTATATCCTTCTTCATACAAACCATTTTCAATTTCAAGCATATTTACTCCTCACTTTCAAATATGAATAAGGCAGATATATGGAATGCATATATCTGCCGGATTATTAGGGTAATTCCAAAGTAATTTTTCCGATTTTTGCAGCTCTGAATTCATCCAAAACAAGATTAGCCGCACGAAGCGTATCCACGTTTCCACCGGAAACAATGCAACCCCGCTTTTTTCCGATTAGTTCCAGCAACTCAAAATCATCAAGAAATTCCGCTTCATCTGAATCTATCTTGAATCTTTCAAAAAGCATTGCTTCATAATTTGTTCTGAGAAAACCGATGAGATAATATGCCAACTCTTCAACGTCCATAATCTCATCCTTTATGCCTCCGGTAAAGGCAATTCGTTTTCCGACCTCAGGGTCTTCAAACTTCGGCCATAAAATTCCGGGAGTATCAAGCAACTCATATTTCCCCGATGTGCGAATCCATTGCTTGGCAGTTGTTACACCCGGTCGATCGCCAACCTTTGCTGCAGCTCTGCCTGAAAGTCTGTTTATAAAAGAGGATTTTCCCACATTCGGAATTCCCACCACAAGCATTTTTACAGCCCGACGAATCATTCCCTTTTCCTTTTCGCGGGCAAATTTATCAGCAAGCACCTTCTCGATTGCATCGTCCAGATTCTTAAGCCCTTTTCCCGATAAACTGTCAGCAGTAATGACACAAATACCCTGCTTCTCAAAATATCTCTGCCATTTTTCATTTGCCACAGAATCTGAAATATCACTTTTGTTCAGAATTAACACTCTCGGCTTGTTGCCGACAATTCTGTCAATTTCCGGATTACGTGACGACAACGGAAGTCTTGCATCAACAAGTTCAATAACAACATCAACAAGCTTCAAACTCTCGGTAATGAGTTTTCTTGTTTTTGCCATATGTCCCGGAAACCACTGTACAATCATAACTTTACCTCAAATCAATCTTTTTCAAATCCGCCAAAATCCTTTAGCGGCCAAATTCTGAATAAAGCGTGTCCAACAATCATATCCTCAGTGTATGGACCGTTTATTCGGCTATCTTCACTGTTTTGTCGGTTATCACCCATAACAAAAACCTCATTTTCGCCAAGAACAAGAGGATTTTCACGACTGAACTCACCGTTTTGAGCCAGTTTTACCAAATAACTGCCCCATGTTGTTTGGTTATTAATATACGGCTCATCAATTATCTTGTCGTTCACATATACATCCCCGGTTACTCCATCAATATACAATGAATCGCCTTCGGTTGCAATAATACGCTTAACGTGATATCTTCTCTTTATTTTGTAGTTGTAATTGGGGTCATTTTTATCAAGTATAGGTTTGATATCAACGATGACAACATCGCCCTTTTCAGGTTCGTACATAAACTTGTTGACATAAAGCATATCGCCATCACGCAACGTAGGCAGCATTGAAGGTCCACTCACATTGGCAAATGTAAGGAAAAATGTCTTCAAAATGAATGCAATGATAAGAGCAACACCAATTGTAATACCCCAGCTGAGAAGCTCCTTTTTCCAATTTTTTGTTTTTTCAACCACTTCTGCCACATTTTCAGGGTCGATTTCGGGAATATTATTATTCTCAAGATTATCCATTTTTTCCACCTCTCACATAAATAGTCAAATGGCGAGTATTTGAAAAAATACCCGCCACGTTGGATGTTAAATCTTTTCTTTAACTTTAGCTGCCTTACCAACTCTGTCACGGAGATAGTAGAGCTTAGCACGTCTAACTTTACCGCGTCTTGAAACTTCAATACGGTCAATGTTAGGTGAGTTTACAGGGAATGTTCTTTCAACACCAACGCCGTAAGAAAGTCTTCTTACTGTAAATGTTTCACGGATTCCGCCGTGGTTCTTCTTGATGATTGTTCCTTCGAACATCTGAATTCTTTCTCTGTTTGCTTCTTTTACCTTAACATAAACGCGAACTGTGTCACCGATGTTAAGCTGGGGAAGATCTGTTCTGATCTGCTCCTGTGTGATCTGGTCTAAAATGTTCATAATTTTACATCCTTTCTATTTCAGATATTCATGCCATACAGTCTCCAGATAGGCTATAAGCAGAGGACTACCCATAATTAACTCAATGAGTATACCACACTTTTTTCCAAAATGCAAGTCTTTTTTAAAAATTTTTCAATATTTTTAATAGTGATACGCAGCAACTCTTCCTTCGCTTGAAACAACCATAGGTCTGCGACTTTCAAATTTAACGCAAAAACGTGTTCCGGCAGGAACGATTTTTTCCGGATAGTTTGTGGTAAATTCTTCAACCGGATTTCCATCATCAACAATTGTCCCCGAAAGATTAATTCGTTTCATTCCACTTACCGTATATTTAAGCCTCTGAAGTTTGTGCCCATCTTCAAAAATCAAAGTAACATACATAGGTGCGGATGTCGCAGTGTTAAGCAATGTAAACCAACAATCCTCTCCTTCTTTAAGAATAATGTCGTTGAAATACCATATTCTTGCTCCAAGGCTACCCTGACCGTCTTCCACCATCTTTTTCAGTTCTTCAACACCTTCCTTTTTAGGTGTATAGGGTAACTGAATTGTCGAATCCTCATCTGTATAATGCTTTCCCGCAATAAACTCCTTTACATTCAATTCACAACAAAGATGATAGTTTTCTTCTCTGTAAATATTATTTGTTGCGAAACAATAATCATCAAAAACGGTTGCAAGAACAACATCCGGGTCAACAGCATCATAACCTTCAACCGTGCCGCCTGTGAAACCGTGGTGCGGAAGCTGCATAATGTCTGATTTCAGATAACTTCCGAATCTCTCAACAAGCTTTCCTGTTACAAAATATCCGTCACCAAACCATGTAATAACCTGACCTTCAATTTCCATTCTTGTTATAAGTGAAAGTGAATTGCCTTCAGCCACAGGCGTTCTCAAAACATCATCGGGCGATGAAAGGATTTCACAGTATGCATTTCCTATCTGGAATTTCTGACCTGTGTGAGGACAAACAAAGTTGTATCCACTTTCTTTCATAATTCTAATAAGCTTTTCCTGATATGCTTTATCCGTGCCCCAGCGCTTATATTCCCAGAAGGAACCGGGAAATGTTTTTTCAAAGTATTCATCGGGCTCGTTGAAGTTATACATCACTAATTGAATTTCAACATTTTCCCTATACTTCTCGTAAAAACGAGTAAAGCACCAATAATGATCACAATGAGGATGCGTGAATATCCATGCGGCAATCACGGGTTTTTCATCAAAGTCGGGCTTTTGCCTGTCAAGACACGCCATCAGCTTGTCAACCTCACGTTCATAATGCCAACCACCGTCAATTATAATAAATCTGCCGTCTGACAAACGTACAACCTCTGAAATACCATAGTCCGAAATATTAAGCTGTGTCACAAGTGTTGGAACTGTTGCCACTCTTGTGTTATCGCTGAATGTTATATATCCGGACTCTGTTTCAGTAACAACTCTCATTTCTGATACAGTTGGATAGTAATTTAAGTAAATTGCATTGTCGCCTTTTTTGTATGCTTTAAAATATGCTCCGCCGTATATTCTGCTTTCAAAGAGCTTAAAGCCGGCTTTTTCAACTTTTTCTGCATATGTATTAAAATTATCTTCTGTCACTTTAATTACAGAAATTGCAGATGCTTTATAATTTTCTTTTTCTGCAAACTCAACAATACCAAAATC
>JAZNLK010000178.1:0-2847 GCA_045579055.1 Clostridia bacterium | reverse complement strand
GGGTGAAAAAGAATACTTAAAATCACGTCTCTTGCTTCACAAAAGAAGTTGGGAGTAAGCAAGCGCTATGGGTATCCATGCAGAAAATAAAAAATCCTTGAAACTCCTAGAGTTCCAAGGATTTGGTGGAGACTACTGGACGCGAACCAGTGACCTCATGCGTGTGAACGGATTGGGAAAACTTTTTCTGACCGATTCCAACCCTATCCAGCACAGGCGACTCCGCATTCAAAACTATCTGACCGCCGTTTACCCCGGCGTGTCCGCTCATTCCGCGCCGCACTGTGGCTACTCCTGTGGTCAAAAACGCTTCCCGCCGGATGCGATGATCCGAGGGGAAGCGTTTTTCTTGTTCATAGGTTACCTCTGATTGGGAGAATATGCAACCCGTTCTCTGTCCTTGTCCAAAGGAAAACTTTGCACCGCCATAACCAAAGAAAAGTCACCGGAACTGACAAACTGTCGGTTCCGGTGATTCTTTGAGGATCAATTCCTCTTTCTACTGAAGGATATTCACATAAACCTGCACACTCGTGTTGATCTGCGCATTAGTGTTCATGAATAGGCCAATCTTATCTGCGGCACCCTACTTCATTCTCTCAGTTACATGGGTGTAGAGGTAATGTCTTTAGTATTTGTTACAAATGTAATTATTATTGTTTATTCTCGCCTCAAATTCACGAAGGAAGTTTTTGATGCAAGATTCATCGACAACTGACTTGCATATTTTCATAAGATCAGCTGCTTCTGTTGTTGTTTTGCCAATATACAGATAATATCCGCGCACGGCATAATCAACGAGTTCTTCTGTTGACCATGGCAGCAAATTTTTTTCTTGCAACATGATAAATTGGGACAATGTTCCTGCAATTGCATACATGGCATATTGTTTTTCTTCTTTATGCGGTTTCTCGATCAGCAAAGCAAAATGTTCGTCGATAATTCGTCCAATGAATTTGTTTAATAACTCTACATTTGAGTAAATATGCAGAAAGAGATTCTTGTACTTCTGATCAATTGTACACATACCAAAGAATAGCCGAAAAAATAATTCCACATCCAAAATCCGGAATTGCTCTTCAGACATTCTTTCCAAAAAATAACGATTATATTGTTGTACCAGAAACAAAAACGAATCTAATAACAGCATTTCTTTTTGAGGGTAATAGTGGTGTAACAACGCTCTTGTGATATTGCACGTTTCTGCAATGCTGCGAGTGGAAACATTTTCGTAACCATGCTCGAAAAAAAGCAAGGTGGCCATTTTTTTGATTCGATCGCGCTCTTCGTAATTAATCCTTCTCCCCATGAATCTTTCTCCTATTCACAAGTTCAATTTAATTCTACCTGTGGTTGTGCCCGGATTCAAGTTATTTCATGGTTGCAGTTACCATAAATGTTGTTTTGTTGACAACGAGTATTATGTTTGATATTCTAATTAAAACTGTGCGCGCACAGTAAAGGAGGCTGGTTGTTATGAAAAAATTTGAAGGAAAAGTCGTTTTAATTGTGGGTTCTACTTCTGGTATCGGCAAAAAAATAGCAGAAAAATTTGCAGCGGAAGGGGCAACACCCATTATTACGGGTCGTCGCGAAGAAGCAGGCAAGCAAGTTGTAGAAGAAATTACTGCCCGCGGATTGAAAGCAGATTTTATCCGGATGGACGTTTTGAATATTGAAGAATCTGAGCGAGCAATTGAAGCAATCGCCGAAAAATACGGGCGGATCGACAGCTTTATCTACAATTCCGGTATTGTCTTGCAGGGAAATGAACTTGACGAGGCAGGTTGGGACAGAGCCATGAACACCAACCTGAAAGCGGCATATTTCCTTGCGAGAAAGGCGTATCAGTATGTTCAGGGAACAAAAGGAAACATTGTTTTCACATCTTCTATTTCCGGTTTGAAACCGAGCTTAAGTGCAAATCGGGATGCTTCCGTTCCGTATGGTGTTTCCAAAGCTGCATTAAACTATCTGACATCTATTCTCGCAGTAGCATATGCCAAGAGTGGCGTCCGAGTCAACTGCGTTGCCCCGGGCGTTACAAAAACAGATATTTTGGCAAATGCTCATCAGGACACCTTAAAAGCGCTTGAAAAAACCATTCCGCTTGGGTTCCTTGCAGAAGCGGAGGATATGGCAGAAATCGTTTCGTTCCTTTGTTCCGATGAATGTCGATATGTCACTGGTCAGGTAATTCAGGCAACGGGTGGAGCTCATATTGCATAAGCTCAAAATCATGTAAACTATCCATAAATGGGCGGAGATATGTGTCAGACAACCAGGCTCTACTCTGGTGTAGACCTGCAGAAAAGAGTAAAGCATACCCCGCCATAACCAAAGAAAGAGAGATTTGGAGAATCAACTCCAAATCTCTCTTTTTCACCAACTGTGGCTATTTATGTGGTCAGGCGATTTTAGTAAGTTTTAATTGCGTCAAAAAGTTCCGAAAAATGAAGAAAAACACCGGAAATCTCGCAATTTCCGGTGTTTTTCTGGTGGAGACTACTGGACTCGAACCAGTGACCTCCTGCGTGTGAAGCAGGCGCTCTAACCAGCTGAGCTAAGCCTCCAGATTATGGTGACCCGTACGAGACTCGAACTCGTGTTACCGCCGTGAAAGGGCGGTGTCTTAACCACTTGACCAACGGGCCATAGGAAACCAGAAAGCATCACCCGATGCTTTCTGGTTATGGTAGCGGCGACTGGATTCGAACCGGTGACACTTCGGGTATGAACCGAATGCTCTGGCCAACTGAGCTACGCCGCCATATCAATGCCTCAACGGGCACGAGTTACTATATCAAAGGATTGGATATTTGTCAAGCTATCTTTTGAAAAAATTTA
>JAZNLK010000177.1:0-8287 GCA_045579055.1 Clostridia bacterium | reverse complement strand
TCCTTTGCGATTGTAACGCCGTCATTTGTAATGAGGGGTGCGCCGAACTTCTTTTCAAGAACAACGTTTCTACCTTTGGGACCAAGTGTAACCTTTACTGTGTTTGCAAGCTGATTAACGCCTTTTTCAAGAGCGTGTCTTGCTTCTTCACCGAATAAAATCTGTTTTGCCATTTTAAATTACCTCCTGAAATAATTAGTCAATAATAGCAAGAACGTCACTCTGACGGAGAATTGTGTATTCTGTGCCGTCGAGCTTAACTTCTGTACCTGCGTATTTGCTGATTAAAACTTTGTCACCGACTTTAAGCTCCATTTTAACTTCCTTGCCGTCAACAACGCCGCCGGGACCAACAGCAACGATTTCAGCAACTTCGGGCTTTTCCTTTGCGGAACCTGCAAGAATAATGCCGCTCTTTGTTGTTTCCTCAGCTTCTACCATTTTGATAACAACTCTGTCTGCCAATGGTTTGATGTTCATTTTGAATTCCTCCTTATGATAAATGAAATAATTAAAAACTTTGTTGTGTTAGCACTCTGCCTTGTTGAGTGCTAACATAGTTAATAATACAAAATATTATACTATAAATCAAACTTGATTACAGTTGATTATTCCCAATTATATGAGATTATATCCAATTAGATACCAAAATCTACCCCAAACTGTTATTTTTGTAAAACAGTAACTGCTGAATAGGCAGAAATCCCTTCTTTTCTGCCTTCAAAACCTAAGTGTTCGGTGGTTGTTGCCTTGACACTTACAAATGATATATCAATGTCAAGAACACGGGCAATATTTTGACGCATTTCTTCGATATATGGGGCGATTTTTGGTTCCTGAGCAACAACGGTGGAATCTATGTTGTTTACAGAAAAACCGTTCTCGTTCAGAATCCTTTTTGTCTCTGAAAGCAGGTGGAGACTGCTTATATCTTTGAATTTACTGTCTGAATCAGGAAAATGCTTACCTATATCACCTAGGGCAGCCGCACCCAGCAGTGCATCCATAATTGCGTGAACAAGAACATCAGCATCAGAATGTCCGAGCAGACCTTTTGTATGTGGAATAGAGACTCCACCAAGTATCAGTTCTCTACCCTCAACCAGAGCGTGGACGTCATATCCTAAACCAATTCTCATAACGTGACTTCCTTTCGTAAATCATTTGTTTAAAAAACTAAAAATTGCTTCTGCCATTGGAATATCCTCCGGAGTGGTAACCTTTATATTGGTATATTCACCATTTATAACCCTTATGGGTATTCCGGCATTTTCTGCAACAGAACAGTCGTCTGTTCCGACAAAGCCTTGATTTCGGGCGTGAAGATATGCGTTTATAAGATTGTCGGCTTTGAAAACCTGAGGTGTTTGTATTAGCCTGAGCGTTTCTCTGTCAAGAGTATCGCTGATTGTATCGGACGAAACGGTCTTGACTGTGTCTTTTGGAACAACACCCGGTGCCGCTGCTCCGAATTGAGAGGCAACATCAACCAGCTGATTGATTTTTTCAACCGAAATAAAGGGTCTTGCGCCATCATGAACGGCAACCAGAGTATCAGGGTCAGTAAGTGCCAGTCCGCAACGAACAGAATCCTGACGGGTTTCACCGCCGGGAATAATGTCAGACACTTTGGAAATACTGTAATCGTGAACCAGGTCACTGACGGTGAGAATTGCATCGGGTTTGGTGACAATTATTATTCTGTCAATTGCCTCAGCCTTTTCAAAGTTTAGTAAGGTGTGAGCAAGAACAGGAGTATTATTGATAAGAATAAACTGCTTGTTTGTACCGTCACCCATTCGACGGCTGGAGCCTGCAGCAACTATGATAGCAGTTGCTTTCGGGTGGTTACTTTTTTTTCGGAACATAAGTGCCTCCTGTAAATTAAAGTGCCAAAAGGTCTTTTATTTCGTCGGCAGACATCCTTTTAGCAAGAATAAGTTCTGAAATCAGAATATTTTTTGCGTTTGAAAGCATTTTTCTTTCTGCGTTAGAAAGTGATTTTTTTCTGTCTCGGAGCAGGAGTGTTTTTGCGACGAATGCAACGTCCATAAGATTACCGGTTTTAAGTTTTTCGATGTTTTCTCTGTAACGCTTGTTCCAGTTGTTGTTGTCGTCTTCTGCGCAAGTGAGAAAATGGTTGATAGCTTCGTTGGCGGCATCTTCGGAAACGATTTTCCGTATGCCGATGGCGTCTAAGTTGTTAACGGGCAGCATTACCTTCATATCGCTGATGGAAATCTGCAAGATGTAGTACTGATGGAGCTCGCCGAGAATTGTTTTTTCTTCGATGTCGACAATTATACCTGCTCCATGCATTGGATAAACAATTTCATCACCTATGTGAAACACGTCATGACTTCCCTTCAAAAAACTTTATATTATAATGTATATATTTTTTTTCTTTAAATTATTTACAGAATTTTGTGATAACTTCCGTTATGTTTGAACAAGGAATGAGCTTTATGTTCTCGAATTTCTTCAGTTTTTTCAGATTCACAGCCGGGATAATGCATCGGGTAAATCCGATTTTTTCGCATTCAGCAATTCTGGATTCAAGAAAACTGCAGGCACGCAATTCTCCGGTGAGTCCAACCTCACCGATTGCCACGGTATTATTATCAAGTGCCGTCCCTGTGAAACTGGAAGCAAGAGCGAGAATAATTCCAAGATCAGCGGCGGGTTCGGTTATGCGTAGTCCGCCGACAATATTTATGTATGCATCGTATGCTGAAATTTTAAGACCGCCACGTTTTTCGAGTACAGCCGATAGCATAATGGCACGGTTGATGTCGGGACCACTTGTCATCCTTCGGGGATTGCCGAAAGCTGTAGGTGTTACCAATGCCTGAACTTCTGCGAGAACCGGTCGCGTGCCTTCCATTGTACAAATGGTGCAGGTGCCCGGAACGTTTTCGGGTCTTCCTGAAAGCATTGCAACTGAGGGATTGGAAACTTCTTCGAGACCGCCTCCTGTCATTTCGAAAACTCCGATTTCGTTTGTTGAACCAAAACGGTTTTTGACGGCTCTGAGTATGCGGAATGACTGGTGGCGTTCTCCTTCGAAATACAGAACACAGTCAACCATATGCTCAAGAATCTTCGGACCTGCCAAAGCGCCTTCTTTTGTAACGTGACCCACAACAAATACTGAAATATTATTCTCTTTTGCAACCTTCATAAGAACAGTGGTTACGTCCTTGATTTGAGCCGTATTTCCCGGTGTGGACTGGATTTCAGGGTTATACATTGTCTGAACCGAGTCAACAATGAGAACATCGGGCTTTTCGCGGAAAACACAGTCCAGAATATAATCCATATTGGTTTCTGAATATAATTTCAGATTCTCTGTTGTAATTCCAAGGCGGTCAGCACGAAGTTTAATCTGTCTCTGTGATTCCTCCCCTGAAACATAAAGGATGGAGTTGCTTTTCCCCAAAGTTTCACAAATCTGGAGAAGAAGGGTTGATTTTCCAATCCCGGGGTCGCCGCCCACCAGAACAAGAGAACCTTTAACAAGACCACCTCCGAGAACACGGTCGAGCTCGCCCATACCGGTGAGGGAACGTGCTTCCTGTGCAGTGTCAATTTCGGAAATCCTTTTTGGTGCAGAGCTGCCCGAAGAAGGCGTTGCCATAACCGAGACTTTTGAATTTGCCGAGGGTTGTTTTATAATTTCCTCTTCAATTGTGTTCCAGGAATTACAGGTTGTGCATTTGCCCATCCATTTAGGGAAGGTTGCACCGCATTCCGAACATACATAAACAGATTTTGTTTTCATTTTTGGATTCCTTTATTTTTCAGAGGCATTTTTTGCCGCTGTAAGTGTATTTTGCATCAGCATCGCAATTGTCATAGGACCAACACCGCCGGGAACGGGGGTGATAGCACCTGCGACCTTTTCA
The DNA here is from genome assembly GCA_045579055.1 of Clostridia bacterium. Classification (GTDB taxonomy): domain Bacteria; phylum Bacillota; class Clostridia; order Monoglobales; family Monoglobaceae; genus SIG440. Next base: position 4,382 of record JAZNLK010000177.1, on the reverse strand, counting down.
ACCTCGTCAAATGCAACGTCTCCAACCAACTTACCATCTTCTAAACGGTTCATACCCACATCAATAACAACCGCTCCGGGTTTTACCATATCTGCCGTAACGAAGTTAGCTCTGCCAACTGCGGCAACCAAAATATCAGCCTGTTTTGTAACTTCTTTTAAATCCTTTGTTCGAGAGTGACAGGTTGTAACCGTTCCGTTTTTGTGGAGCAGAAGCATACTCATAGGTTTTCCAACAATGTTACTTCTGCCGATTACAACGCAGTTTTTGCCTTCGATTTCAACATTGCTTTCAGCGATGAGTTCCATAATACCTGCAGGTGTGCAAGGAACAAAGTCATAGTCACCAATCATAATCTTGCCTACATTCACGGGATGGAAGGCGTCAACATCCTTTTCGGGACGGATTGTGTTGATAACAGCTTTTTCGTCAAGATGCTTGGGAAGAGGAAGCTGAACAAGAATTCCGTGGATATGAGCGTCATTGTTGAGTTTTTCAACAAGTGCAACAAGTTCTTCCTGAGTTGTTTCTTCGGGGAGAGCAAATTTTTCGGAATGCATTCCAAGCTCTGTGCACATAGCTTCTTTTCTGCCAACGTATACCTTTGATGCAGGGTCTTCACCTACTATGATTACGGCGAGTCCGGGGAGCGTTCCGTTTTTCTTCAGGTTTTCTATTTCTACCTTGAGATTTTCCTTTATTCTTGCTGATACTGTCTTTCCGCTTAATATTGTTGCCATTTTTCTTTTCTCCTTTTGTTGGTTTTATGAGGCATTCGGGACTAAAACCAACGAGGTCAAGCCGTTTTGCCTTTGTTAAAGCTTTTAATATTAAATCATAATTCTTGGGGTCTCGGAATTGCAGAAGTGCACGCTGCATTTGTTTTTCCGTGTAATCTTTTGCAACATAAACCTGATTCATTGTTCGTGGGTCAATCCCTGTGTAATACATACAGGTTGAAATGCTTCCCGGAGTGGGATAAAAGTCCTGAACCTGCTCAGGACTCAGTTTGTTGCGGTTCAGATACTGTGCAAGCTTGATTGCATCTTTCATAGTGCTTCCGGGATGGGAAGACATAAGATAGGGAACGGCATACTGTTCCTTTCCGAGCTTTTTGTTTATGCTTTCGAATTTATTCAAAAACTTTTCATAAACGTCATGGGAAGGCTTTCCCATATACTTCAGAACATTGTCCGAAATATGTTCGGGTGCAACTCTCAACTGTCCGCTGATGTGATGCTTGCAAAGGTCTGTGAAAAAACTGTCGTCTTTGTCACAAAGCAGATAATCAAAGCGGATTCCCGAACGGACAAAAACCTTTTTCACTTTTGGGATTTTTCTGAGTTTCCGTAAAAGCTCAAGGTAATCACTGTGTGAAACCTCAAGATTTTTGCAAGGCGTGGGGAATAGACATTGCTTATTTTTGCACACACCGGATTTTAACTGCTTTTTGCAAGACGGTGCACGAAAATTTGCGGTGGGACCGCCAACATCGTGTATATATCCTTTAAAGTTAGGCTTTTTTGTGAGTTTTTCCGCTTCACGAAGTATTGATTCCTGACTTCTTGCGGTGACGGTTCTTCCCTGATGAAATGCAAGTGCACAAAAGTTGCAGCTGCCGAAGCATCCACGGCAAGAGGTTATGCTGAATTCGATTTCGTCAATTGCAGGAACACCGCCAAGTGATTTATAAACAGGATGATAAGTCCCCTCGTAAGGCAACTCGTAAACCTTGTCCAACTCCTCGGTTGTGAGTGGAGGAGAAGGGGGTAACTGAACAATACATTTTTTTTCATTATCCTTCTGGACAATTGCTTTTCCACTGACCGAATCCTGTTCCTCATATTGCACACGTGTTGCTTCAGCATAAGAACGCTTGTTTTCTGAAACTTCGTCAAAGGAAGGAATAATGATATAATCTTGGGGAAATTCCGTGTTTATATCTTCGATATATGCAGTACCCGGAACGTGCTTTATCTGATTTACCGGAACACCGCAGTTAAGCAATTCTGCAATTTCCACAACCTGATGTTCACCCATTCCGTAAATTAGCAAATCCGCTCCGCTGTCAATGAGAATACTTCTGCGGACTTTGTCTGACCAATAGTCATAGTGGGCAAAACGCCTCAGGCTCGCTTCAATACCACCGATTATTATTGGAATATTTTTTCCAAAAGCCTCACGTAAACGGTTGCAGTACACAACAGTTGCACGGTCGGGACGTTTTCCTGCCTGTCCGCCGGGAGAGTATAAATCCTGTGAACGAACTTTTTTTGATACGGTATAGTGGTTAACCATAGGGTCGATGTTTCCTGATGAAACAAGAAAGCCCAGTCTTGGCTCACCCAAAGCTTTGAAGGGTTCGCAACTGTGCCAGTCGGGTTGAGAAATAATTCCCACAGAATAGCCTGCATTTTCAAGAACTCTTGAAATTATTGCATGACCGAAACTTGAATGGTCAACATATGCATCACCGATAATATAAATGAAATCAAGTTGGCTGATTCCACGCTTTTTCATGTCGTCTTTCGAGATGGGAAGAAACATAAAAAATCCTCACTGAATTTAAAAATCATATAAAAATATTTTATCACAAAATTAAAATTTTTTCAACAGATTTTTTGCATAATTTTAACTTATTACATACCGGTGAATTTGACATAAATTTAAAAAGTTATTAGCTATAAATTTCACTTGACGGAATGACCTTGGCGTTGTATAATTGTTAATTATAAAACAAACTTTTAAGGAGTGTCTACAAATGAAAGCAGTTGTTTCAGTAATGGGTATCGACCGAACAGGTATTATTGCCAAGGTAAGCGGTTGCCTTTATAACCACGGAGTTAACATTCTGGATATTAACCAGACCATTATGCAGAATATTTTTACAATGGTTATGTTGGTGGAGTTCAAGGATGATTCGACGGAATATAACAAGGTAATGACCGAGCTTGACGGAATCGGCAAGGAAATCGGTGTTGACATCAGAATGCAGCACGAAGACATTTTCAATTCAATGCACAGAATTTAAGAGGTAGGCAGAATGATTAATACGAGAGAAATTATGGAAACAATCAAGATGATTGATGATGAGCATCTTGATATAAGAACGATAACAATGGGGATTTCACTCCTTGACTGCATTGACAGCAGTGCAGAAAAGGCTTGTGAAAAGATTTACGAAAAGGTAACACGTCTTGCAAAAGATTTGGTGAAAACAGGTGAGGATATCAGCCGTCAGTACGGTATTCCAATCATAAACAAGAGAATTTCCGTAACGCCAATTTCAATTATTGCAGGAGCAAGTGATGCAGATAATTATGTGATGTTTGCAGAAACCCTTGATCGTGCTGCAAAGGCAACAGGTGTGAACTTCATCGGTGGTTTTTCGGCACTTGTTCAGAAGGGCTTCACAAAGGGTGACAGAATTCTTATTGATTCAATTCCCGAAGCACTTGCAAAGACCGAGAGGGTTTGCTCTTCGGTTGCTGTTGGTTCAACAAAAGCCGGTATAAATATGGACGCCGTGAAGCTTATGGGTCAGGTGATAAAAAAGACAGCGGAGATTACGGCAGATAATGATTCATTTGGTTGTGCAAAGTTGGTTGTATTTTGTAATGCCGTTGAGGATAATCCATTTATGGCTGGCGCATTTCACGGTGTTGGCGAAGGTGATTGTGTAATCAATGTTGGTGTCAGTGGTCCCGGTGTTGTGAAAGCTGCTCTTGCAAAGGTTAAGGGCGCAGATTTCGGGACAGTTGCCGAGACAATAAAGAAAACTGCATTCAAGATTACACGTATGGGTCAGCTCGTTGCTCAGGAAGCATCAAGAAGACTTGGTGTTCCTTTTGGTATTGTTGATTTATCTCTTGCACCCACCCCTGAGGTTGGTGACAGTGTTGCATATATCCTTGAGGAAATGGGTCTTGAAAAATGTGGAACCCACGGAACAACAGCGGCACTTGCTCTTCTTAATGATGCAGTGAAAAAGGGTGGAGTTATGGCATCCAGCTATGTTGGCGGTCTCAGCGGTGCGTTTATTCCTGTCAGCGAAGATGCAGGTATGATTGCAGCGGCAGAATGTGAAACACTTACCCTTGACAAGCTTGAAGCAATGACCTGTGTTTGTTCGGTTGGACTTGATATGATTGCAGTTCCGGGAGACACGCCTGCAGAAACTATTTCTGCAATTATTGCCGATGAATCTGCAATCGGTATGATTAATCAGAAAACAACAGCGGTTAGAATTATTCCTGTTGTGGGTAAAACAGTTGGCGAAAGTGTTGAATTCGGCGGTTTGCTTGGTTATGCTCCAATTATGCCTGTACACGGTGAATCCAGTGCTGATTTCATCAATCGTGGCGGAAGAATTCCGGCACCTA
>JAZNLK010000176.1:0-4577 GCA_045579055.1 Clostridia bacterium | reverse complement strand
CATTTATGCCGATGCAGGGGATTCTTATTATGCGATTATAAGAGATTCTACCAACAGTAGGGAAAGGATTTTGTCAGGTGGGTGTACGCATCCCCTTTTCATCAGCATTCATGCCGTTGCAAAGGGGATATGTGCATTCGCCGTCCTTATTCTTCTTTTCCCGTTATTTCCGGACATTCTTCCGCCACTTCTTTTGCGGCAGTTTCCGCTTTCAGAAGCTGCTCATGGGTGAGTGCATGAATGCACTCTATTATAAGCCGTTGCATAGCTATTATCCTCCATTCCCGACGGCTTTCTTCATTCTTTATGGCGTTACAGGCACACGCTTCAAGGAAGTTTTCCAAAGAATCCTTTACTTCTTTTGTAAGGGTTGTCTTGTCTGATTTAGCCCATGCTATAAGAATGTCATGGGCTGTTGTCATTGCATCACCTTTAATGTTCATAAACTTATCTTTTCTTCCTTTCATTTTTTGTTGTTTTCAATCAAATTCTGCTTTTCAATGCAGTTCCGGCTGTGAAATAATTGTTTGAGTTCCTTCGCAGTCAATTTGGAAACGACTGATGTACGCAGATTATCATCAGAGTAACCTTTGATTTTTTCCAGTTCACGGAAATATTTGTCCATATAAAAGACTCTTTCTTCAGCGTCTGTTATGCTTTCAATCTTGCAGTACAAAAATGTGATGGCATCTATCTGTTCCCGTGTTTTTGCTACATGAATCAATCCGTCTATATAACGCATTTCTTCAACAGTTAATTTATGTGGATTGAATGCTTCCGGATTCAACAACACTGATTCCGGTATGTCTATATTCATTTTCTTCATAAGTCAGTCAAATTTTAATTATAACAATTTAATTGTATTGTTTTCTATTCATGAACTTTGCATATTCACCTTTTCAGTGTACATTTTTTCGTGTTATCAAGCTCGTTCTTGAAATATTTCTCCGCCAGTTCCGCTTTCAGATTGGCTATGTCCGATTTGTTCCCGGACAACTTCACTTCTTCATATCTTTTTTTGTCCTTTTGGGAAAGATTCTCACCCATCTGCCAGTTACCGTCAATCTTGCATCGGATTTTGGTTTCCATGGCAGATTTGATAATGGTTATATCAGAAATCCTTTCCTTTCTTTCGTTGGAACTGTTTGTGTTCACAGATTCGTTCTTCACTTTTTTTTGAATGATTTTTTCCGGAGGAAGCAACAGCCTATGATTGTTTGCAATCAGATTGGCATGATTTTCATGTACGCCACAATTCTTTGCATATTCCTTCCATCTGCTGACAACATCCACAATTTCCCCAATGATGTAGTCTGTATTCTTTATATCCATTCTTGAACCGACTTCTGTCAAATCGGACCATTTAAAATTGTCCTTTTTTCCGTTTATGGACATTTGATGAGTATCTGTCCATTGTCCTTTTGGAGAATAGGCATAACAGATATCATAAGCAGGAGAGAGAGTCCATTTTCCTTTTCTGTCCATGAGGAAACTATGATTCTTTGTGTGGTCATCATGATTTCTGGAAATTACATTGAACACCATTCTACGGAAGAATTGTTCCATTTCATCATAGTTCAGTCCCAATTTTCGCATAACCAGGAATGCTTCTTCATATGAATGGAGTGCATTCCTGTCATAATGGGCTATAGCTGCCAATGTCTGGGAATGTATCTTTTCCCCATTGTCCGTCCGGTCAAATCTTTTTGTCATGAAATGATAAGAATCCCGTTCCTGAAGCAATCTGCATTCAGTCATCTGAATGTTACAATCAACAGCCATTTTATGGTAGGCGTATTCAATGTTTCCTATCCCTTTGGGATGATCAATTTTTTCCCCATTTTCTTCAAATGTAGTGCCGTCAAATTTCAACAGCCAATATGTGAATCCTTCCGGTGCCTTAACCTGCCCCGACCGTACTTCATTTGTCCGCTCATCAATGGCGATAAGGGCTTTAGGTTTTGCTCCACCGGCTGAAGTGCCTACTTTCAATATATCCAATATGGCTTTATCTTCCTGTCTGATATTTTCTTTGAAAGCTTCTCTGTCGCGGAATACCTTGTCTGCCAAATCAACGAGACTTTCCATTCTTAGAACCGTTGATTCATTCAGTTCCTTGATATCCCTGCTCGGATAAAATTCCAAAGCTCCCATTGCCCTGCAACCTATATAGCAAAGTCGGTCCAATGGCGTGATACTTCTATCCGATACGCCACGGGCGGCAAACCATGTATCAATGATTTCATTCCCGTACTTGTCCGGAAGTGAATCCGCTATCATTCCGGGTAATCCCTTAAAACAATCATTCTTGTTGGTAGGGAATGTATAGACGAAATCCATCAATGATTTTTTCAATGGCATGATGATTGGAGAAACATTGAGTCCGGTCCTGAAGAAATCGGGATAATATTGGAACTCCGCCAAACCTCTTTTTTCGTTCCATGACAATAGTCCTACATTTTTGCCATACAGTTTAACGTCAACTACCAGTTCATTCATAATCGTCCTCCTTTGATTTCTTAATTCTTTGTTTTTTCTTTCCCATAAGCTTTTTCATAAGCAAGGGACTCCTTGGCGGTTCCGGAATGAATTCATCCAGATTGTCCAACATTTCCAGCACCCTCATTATTCTCAGATAACTGTCAAACATGATGTTCTGTCCTTTTTCTATACGGGAAACCGTACTGATGTTGACACCGGCATATCTGGCCATTTCTGCCTGTTGCAAATTTCTCCGCAAACGATACTCTTTCAGTCTTTCCCCCAATGTCTGAAGGATAGCTGCGTTCGTCATCTCATTCCACATAACTATAAATCTTGTAATTCACTGCAAATATAACTATAATAATGCATAAATGCAATATTAAAGCAGAAAATAAAGATTAAAGTGCAATATTGAATGATTAAATCAACGTTTATTCTTCCAGTAATGCTTTGGAGGAATCCATTCCTCTCTTCAAATAGATATCGAGTTTGTTCAGTGACTTGTTGATGTCGGCTTTCATCTCTGCGATATTTTTCTCCATCTGTTCTTTCATCACATCGAGTTTTTCATGTACAATGGAATTCATATGCGGTTTTCTCATCAGCATATCCTTGTCCTGACTGGTAATGTTCCATGCCTTGTCATCAAGCAGTACGTCAATGGAAACGTACTGTCTGTAGAAATGAAGGAACTGCAGTAAAGCTCCCGCACTGATTGACGTGCCGTTCTCCATTCTTGTTACGGTAAGTTGTGTCACTCCCATTTTGGCTGCCAGTTCCGCTTGTGTCAGTCCGAACATAAGCCTTATTTCCTTGAATCTTGATCCAAGAGTCTTCAAATCCTTGTTTTCTTTTTCCATGACAATAAATTTGTCGGCAAAGTTACGGATTTTCATTTTTTCTCAATCCCTTATTCATGACATAATCGGTCTTCAATTCTGAATATCTTTTTTCCATATCCTTGAATCCTTCGCTTTTCCTCAGTTCGCTCCTTTCCTTCTTGGTCATTTTCCGGAAATTCCTGATGATATCCTGTTTATGTGAAATTACTTGTTGCAATTCAGTTATTGTCCTTTCCTTTCTTTCCAGTTCTTTGATTAAATGTTCAATCCTGACTTCTTCCGGTACATATTCATTGAGTCTTGTCTCTTCCTGGTTTGATTCGATATAATCCTGAAGATACGTCATACCTTCAATGAAGGTCTTGGTGTCACCTCCCCCATTTCTTATAAACTCCAACAAGAGTTTCTTCTTTACTCTACTGAAATCGATTGTTAGTTCCATGATAATTTACTTTAAAATACTGTTCCTCGATTCACATCGAAGAACAGCCGTTAGTTTTATTACTCTTTAATTTACACTTTTTATGAAGCATTTATTCTATTCATTTGCAAATTTCGTTTGTGTTGTTATCAAAAAATTCACTTTTGGAAGAAAGGTGCAAAAAAAGTCCCGTGATTCACATCACAGGACTTCCATTTCTGATTTATGCGAATGTCTGCTTCCTCTTGAAGCAGTAAATATTGTATGAGTAAAGAGTTTGTATATCTTGCCGGTCATTTCCCGGTTCTTTTATTTCTTGTAATCTTTCCATACCTTATTGGGAAAATCTTTCTTGATTCTTTTTATATATTCTTCCAGTTCTTCTTCCTTATGTCTTTCCTTGCAGAAGAAAACACCAAAATCCAGGGCCAATTCAATGAATGCTTCCATCTGTTTTGGATATAGTTTGACGGATAGAAATTCTTCATCGCTATCCTTGAATTTCTTCACCATGCTGTAGTTCTGTAGTCCTTTCTTCAATATTTGAAGATAATCATACTGATAAAATTCTTTTTGTTCAGGATGTTCTTCAAAATGTTCCGTTGCCAGACTTATCAAATTGTTTATTTCAGCGAATCTCCTTCCCGTCAATATGAATTCTTTTCCATTTTCATTGTTGTTCCACATATGCTTATTTGTTTCTCCGAACAAAATAAGTGGGCGACGTTATCAAAAAAGTAACTTTTAGGAAATAATTAAAAATTATAAATGGATATAATTATATAATTCTAAAAATAAATAATTATATAATTATTATAAAGGAGGAATTA
>JAZNLK010000175.1:0-5407 GCA_045579055.1 Clostridia bacterium | reverse complement strand
ATGGTTTCAAACACATTAAACGGAGTTGGTGAAAAATATGCAAACTTCATTCTGCTGTATGATAATACCATAACGAAGAAATATACTCTAATATTGTTTCCATACATACTTTTCATTGTATATTGTCCAAAATCCACTTGTCCTTCATATCCGGGATTCACTTCATCGCGGATAACTCCTGCTCGCCTTGGTTTCAAAAGTCCGGTCTGTTCACGCAGTTTCTTAATGTACCGATAAAACGTAGCCGGTGGAATAGAAAAATCTGAAAATTCAAGCTTTAATCTTTTTAAAAGCAGAGAATTATTAATTTGCGGACATATCTTAATCTGTTCAATCAAATACTGCCGATAATTATCCAGCATAAATTCGTGTTGTTTCTGAAAAGAAGTAAACTCCTCATCAGTTTTATTCCACCAAGTATACGCTGTCTTATATGACAGGTTAAGCTTTTCTGATGATTTCAAAATTGACAAGCCTATTTTCTTATATTCCTGCAACTTATCATATGTTTCTTTGGATATCATCGATTAACCTCCTGAAATATTATTGATTCTATAAATCAAAACGCAAGCAAAGGCATCACTCTCCTTCATGATAACTTTAGTACTCTAGTCATCAAAATCTCTTATTTTGAAAAAAAGCATAGCAATTCGTGTCATAAAAACACAAATTACTATGCTTTTTGATATTATTTTGTATGTATCGTCAAACTTCGCATTCGAGGGTAGACTATCCCGTTTATTCGCTAAGCTTTTTTTAACAAGCCCGGCTTATACTTATTCTTTTTTCGTTTCTTCACTTTCATATTAAACCACCACTATAAAACTTCATTTATACGGAAAGCAAGCAGCCTCCGGAGCGTTTGTGGAAGCTGCTTGATGCCGCACTTTGCCGATAGTGCGGCAAGGTAATGATTTATTTCTGTCTTTCCCACGATGTCATTTATTTATATTAAACTCAATTCTGCTGAAAGTGGGGATTCTCCATTTGGAGACAGTCAGCAAAACTGTGAGAATATAAATCATTTTCCTTCTGTTTTGTTTTCTGCATTTATATAGTTGTCCATTATTGGGTCAATACAAAAACAGGTTATAAATGCTGTGATGGGTGGAAATATAAACACCTCCACAAGGAACAGCAAAAACATCCACCACATGCTTGTGACCGTAAAAAATACAATTACAGGTATAGCCACATACATTATTATATTAAATAAAAGTATAAACAGATTTATCGGAACTTTTACAACGGCTAATATAAGCGAATTTTTCAAGATGCTCTTTAATGGCAAATTAAATGTAACCATCATCTGGTATACATATATGTGCATCATTAAATAAAATACTCCGACAATCAGTATCACATATTGCAGAACCGGCATATTTACATTTCCGTAAAATCTGAAGGCTGAAACAAGTATATACATTACCACCAAATCAATAATCCACAAAAGCATTCCTTGCTTGAAATTAGACTTTACTTTTTCGAAAAAGTCACTAAGCAACCAACAAGGATGCTCTCTGCTGTGTTCACGGATAATGTATACATACCCGGCAGTTATGGGACCTTGACCTAAAAACATCGTAAACAAAAACGCCAACACCAGTCTAAGGAGTATATCCAGTTTCAAAATGCCCATATCATCAAGAAAAGTTGCAGCTAAATCAACAATTGATGCCGATATGACACCAACCATAAACAATGTCACCGCAAAAAACGGTATTGCCATCAACAAATAGAGCGTATTTAATTTAATCAGATCCCAAATCTTTCGCGGAAGAACTTCAAGCAAAACCTGTCCTCTGGGCTGATTTGGATCTCTTTTTTTTACACCTTTTCCGGGTCTTGAATAATTAAAAAACATTGTTGTTCATCTTCCTTTTTTATGCTGTCCTTAAACTTTCCTATATAATTTTACAAATGTAGCAAAATCACAGTTCTCATACACAGGTCTGATGCCCATTGCCATCAATTCATCTCCACCATAGGTAATGCCCGTTTCAGTATCAATATATTCTTTTCCTGAATCAAGCCCTTCAAGGTATATTCTTGCTTCCTTGAAATTTGCCTGAGACATAATTCTGCAACCAAAAAGGAAAACTTCTGATTTATCTTTGGAAACAACCTGCCATACACAATAATTGCTGTCATAAGGACTTTGTAGCCTGTATAGGTCTCCTGTTCTCACAAGTTCCTTGATTCCATTATAAAACCCAATCTGTTTTTTTACTTCTTGGCACTCCTCTTCAGACATTGTGGTTATATCCAGCTCATAACCAAATATTCCTGCATAAGCAACCTCTGCCCTAGTCTTCAGTGAAGTCATTCTTCCAACCTGATGATTTGGAGCTGCCGTAACGTGGGCAGATATGGCACTGAGAGGATAACAAACCGATGTGGAATACTGAATTTTGAGCCTTGAAACAGCATCAGAATTATCACTTGTCCAGATTTGAGGTGAATATGCGAGTATTCCCGGATCAAAACGACCACCACCACTGGCACAGCCCTCAAATAGAACATTGGGAAATCTATCTGTAAGCTCATCAAGCACTCTATATAAACCTAAAATATATTTATGATTGTACCCTTTGAATGGCATATCCGTCAGCATTCTGTTGTAATCCCATTTCACGTATGCCACATTTGCATTTTCAAGAATGCTTCCCACCGATTCAATTATATAGTCGCAAACCTCCGGATTTGCAAAATCAAGCATAAGCTGATTTCTGCCAAGTGACGGTTTCATGTTGGGAACCTGTATTGCCCATTCGGGATGCCTTCTGTAAAGGTCTGAATCAGGATTCACCATTTCAGGCTCAAACCACAAGCCAAACATCAAACCTTCTGCATTTATCTTTTCTGCAAGTCCCTTTATGCCTGATGGGAGCTTTTCTTCGTTCACAAACCAGTCTCCCAAGGACGACTTATCATTATTTCTTTTTCCAAACCAACCGTCATCAAGAACAAAGAGCTCAATCCCTACACTCTTTGCTTGCTTTGCCATTGCAACCAGCTTTTCCTCGTTGAAATCAAAATATGTTCCTTCCCAGTTGTTAATCAAGATGGGTCTGTTTTTGTTTGCCCAACTGCTTCTGCAAAGATTGTTTCTGATTAAATCGTGAAGGGTTCGTGAAACGCCACCGAAACCACAATTACTGTAGCTCATAACAGACTGAGGTGTAAAAAACTCTTCTCTTGATTCCAGAACCGTTTCAAATCCCTGAGGATTAATTCCCTGAATCAAACGCACATTACCGTACTGGTCACATTCAACCACAGACGAATGATTGCCGCTGTATATAAGCGAAAAACCGTACACATCGCCCTGATTCTCGGTTGCCAATTTGTCACAAACCATAACAAATGGATTCATTGCGTGACCGCTTCCGCCTCTGGCATTGGAAATATCAATTTTCTCACCAAGGCTTATGCTTGTCCGTGTAAATTCACGTTCACGGCACCATGCACCAGGGAAGTATACCAAGTCAAGGTCTTTTTTATCAAAGTCAACTGCTGCGCTGTATGCAGATTCAATAACCATTCTTGCATCCGACTTATTGACAAACCGACTGCTTCTGAGAATTACATCATATTCATCAAAAACAGTATATGAAAGAATCACCTCAAGACCGATTTTTTCATCCGACAGTGTAATTTCCAAGGTCTGAGGGGTACAGTCCCCCTCGAAAATGCTGGGCATGCCTTTCACAAATGCAACCTGGTTTTCCTTTATTTCATATCCTTTGAACAGAAGTCTTGACACACTGTTGCCAAATTTATTTCTGACAGAATATGCAGGGTACCTTAAATCAGCATATCCGTAAGCCGGATATTCCTGCGGAAGGGTTTCCATGCAAATTTCATTCTCATCGTAAGAAAGCAAGCTGAATGAAAGCTTTTCATTTTTCAGAGAATAATCTCTGTCTGATATTTTGCTTCCGAAATAATAATGCAAAAGGTCTTCCGCTTCGTTGATTGTCATTATGTAGCTTATATTTTTCCCTTGCAAATGAAATGTGTTATTTCTTTTTATAATCATAAATTATTCCCTTTCCTCGGCATTTACATCTATGGATTCAATGCGTTTCCTTGTTGTCTCCCCGAACTCATTCCAAACTTATGCGAATTCTTCAAAATGCTCTTTATTGGCAAATTAATTAAATCCTCCTAAATTAAGTTCTGCTAATAATCCTTACAACTTCTACATTCAAAATTTCTCATATTATGTCATTCTCAAAATGTCCGTATTTACAACCGCACGCTTTCCAACTTAGAGATGAACTATTTTTGCAGTCAGTTGAAAAGAGGGTGATATATAAAACTTTTCGGTTATTCTTTAATCATCCTTTCTAATCTTTCAGCAATCTGGCTTACGCCGTAAATGTTAGGATGCACCTCGTCTGCTGATATTAACAACATATCACCAAGCAAATCAAGACCATTTATATATGTTACATTACTGTAATTCAATTTTTTTATTTCTTGTTCAATTAACATTCTCCATTTTTCTGCTTTTCCTTCTTTTTTATAGTCATCAAAACTGTAAAATGGTGAAATAACATATACCGGTTTGTACGAATTTCTACCAGCAATCTGAATCAATATATTGTCTACTCTTTGAATTATTTTTTTTTCGTCCCAGTCAAGAACATTTATCCCAAGCTCCAAAGTTGCAATGTCCCAATTGTTCTTTTCACCCTCGCTTGCAATATACTCTATTATTTCAGGCTCCATCAGGCAGCTTCCCGCCATTCCTAAATTTCTGCAATCCATTTTCAGATTATGGGCAAGTACAGATACCCAAGAATGTGACATATCTATTGAATTGGAACCATGGGTTATGGATGAACCATAAGCAAGCAGAGTCTTTTCGGGTAATTCTTCTTTTTTCGGTGATCTTACATTTCCTATTATGTCCACTATCTCAAATTCGCCTTGGTCAAAAACCATTCTCACAACTTCCGAAGAAAATGGCAGATTGAAGTCATTTGAAATTTGTTTGAGAACATCTGTATTTTCAGATTTTTTTATAACATAATCTTCAACTTCGCTCGTAACAATCTTATCAACCTCATGGTCTTCCCAACCGCCCTGGATACTACCTCTGTAAACGTGAAAAATACCATTTTTGCCACTGGTTCTCATTTTTAGCGTGACCGTATCACTTTCCATAACAAAACGCAGCTCTACACCGGTAGCTCCCCAGCACATATTTTTGCCCTGCTCTGTTTCCATAGCGTCATACACTTTTTGAGGTACACGAAGCCATTTTGCACTGCCTTTTTCTTCACCTTCAAGGAGTTCTCCAACATTATGTATTTCAATATTTTTATAAATCATATCCCCTTGTCCTTCCGTTATTCAAAAATCCTATCATAAACTTCATTTTTCTATTATAAATAAA
>JAZNLK010000174.1:0-11420 GCA_045579055.1 Clostridia bacterium | reverse complement strand
TGATTTGTTCTACTATCAGACAAAAACAGACAATGCAGGCAATTTTGCTCTCAAGTTCACAATGAATCCTGCAATCTATGATGCAGACGGTACATATGACGCAACACTTCGTATTGGCGGCGACGGCCTCAATATTCAGAGAATTGATGATATTGAGCTTTATTCAGTTGCTGAAATGGAAGGATGCAAGGGAGATTTTATGTCAATCAGCGATGCTGAAAGCTTTACGGACTTTTTTGAAAGTTATAGCGAAATGCTTGGTGTGAGCGGCGGCTATACTGAAGAAGAAATCGCAATCCTTAACACATACTACACAGTACATCCCCCTACGGGTGATGAAGACCTTGCAGGCATCATTTCAAAGATTGCAACTCTTGGTGACAAGTTGACACGTCACGAGGCAATGGTTTCGGGCATCAGCAATGCGGCAATTGCAGGGGATGCAGACGAAATCAAGAGAATTATAAATTCTTCCAACAATGCTGACCTTGTTGCGGATAACGCACTTGATTTTGATACATCAATAATCATTAAGGAATCTGATATGTGGGCAAGAATGCTGACAGAAGAAGGCTATGCAACAATTGAAGAAATTCAGGAAGCTTTCTTTGTGGCTCGTGATGCTCAGTTTGAGGTCGATAAGGAGTTTGGCGGCCCCGCAACAACGGATCGTGAAAATTACTTTATGGACAACTGGAAGATAAGCAATGTTGCAAACATGCTCACAATTTCGGGCTCAATTGATGACATTGTTGCAAAGCCCATTAACATTCACATTTCGGGTCTTGAGGGCGGTGTTTCAACAGAAAATGAAAAAACAATTGCTTTCTTTGATACAATGGCTCGCAAAGCGGATACAGATGCAACCTGCATAAGTTTTACAGCAAAGTTCCCCATGAACACATCAAGATTCAACGGTGAGACTCTTGGCTCTTTAAGAATTAGTGCTCCCAATACAAATATTCATCAGTTCTATATCACACTTTATGCACAGAGTGAAGTTGATGCCATGATTGACCAGTTCAAGGCAATTGAAACCCCTGAGGATTTGAACTCATTTATTGAGGATAACAAGGTTATGCTTGAAATGACAGGAAACTTCAGTGAACGCAAGGTTAATGTTATGACCGAGCTTTACAACGAAAAGGATTTCTCGGGTGTTGACAACAGTATTGATGTTGTTAACGAAATAGTTGGTCTCAATGACGGTACATCGGATATTTTGAACTTCCTTGATGCACTTGATTCTGCGGCAAAAGGTCGTTGGGGTCAGGTTCAGCAGGTAATTGAAATTACATACGCTGACCTCAAAGAAACCTCAACACATTATGCAGACTTGATTGAGCTTACAAAGGATGCAGATAAGCTCAATAATATCAGAGGTGTTTATCAGGAGCTTCTTGACAAGGAATATGGCACAGTTCAGGAAGTAATTGATGAATTTAGCGATGCATATGAAAAACAGCTTGAGGCTGAAAAAGAGGCTGCAAAGAAGCCGCAAGGCGGAGGCGGCGGTGGAGGCGGTGGAATCTCCTTCATCGGTGGTGGTAGTGATGATGCTGAAAGTATTATAATCGGCGACGGTGTTGTTGTTGAGGATTTGACCGAAATCCCTGCTGAAGAGCTTCCCTCTGCTCCCTTTACTGACCTTGCAGGTTATGATTGGGCAAAGACTGCCATTGACGGGCTTCGTCAGAAGGCAATCATCAAGGGTGATGGCGATGGAACATTCAGACCCGGAGCAGAAATGACACGTGAAGAATATCTTTCACTTCTTCTGAAAACTTTTGGAGTTGAAATAAAGAGTGGCAATACCCCATTCGGAGATGTTGACAGCGATGCGTGGTATGCGGATGTTGTTGCAACAGCCTATGAGTTGGGCATCACCAACGGTATGGGCGGCGGTCGCTTTGGTGTTGGCGAAAAGATTATCCGTGCCGATATGGTTGTTTTGGCGGCAAGACTTGCAAAAAGTCTCGATGTGAGCATTCCTCAGAAGGAAGCAGCAGTAATCTTTAATGACTACACAACAATTCCTTCTTATGCGTATGAAGCTGTTGTTGCTTTCCAACAGGCAGATTTCCTCAACGGAGATGAGAACGGAAACTTCAATCCCATGAACAACACAACAAGAGCAGAAGCTGCAGTATTCTTCTGGAACTTGTACAGTGCTATTTAATAAACTGAACAAACTGTTTTCCTTGGTGCAGGAAACCCTACACCAAAGGATAAATGTTAACATCAAAGAAAGGATGAATAAAATGAAAAAGATTTTAGCTCTTTTGATGACATTTGTTATGGCACTGTCACTTTTCGCAGTTCCCATGACAGTGTCGGCGGCAGCCGACGATGAGCTTGCGGTGACCGATCAGCAGCTGGATCTTCTCGCTCATCTTGGCGCAATCGGCAAAGATTATGTCAAGAAGTATCCAAACAATGAGATGAGCCGTGGCGGAGCAGCATATTATTTCGTGAACTTCTCACCTGAAATCAAGGCGGCTCCTGCTGCATCAGCTTTTGAAGCGATTTATAAAGATATTACATCAGAATATCAGTATTACAGACAGGTTAAGGCTGTGAAGGATGCAGGTGTTATGGTTGGTTATCCTGACGGAACCTTCCGTCCCGGTCAGGGCATAACAGCTCGTGAGGCTGCAAAGGTTTTCCTTTATACTATAGGATATAAGGAATACATCGCAGTTTTCGGTCTTGACAAAGCAATTCAGACCTCAAATATTATGGATGGGCTTGAAGGGGCAGATGTTCTTCACGTTCACGAATTTGCCAGAATGATGTGGAATGCACTTCATGCTCCTGCCATTGAAATGACCAATGTTTCAACAAACGGTGCTGAATTTGAAATTGATGAAATGTATCTGGGTCTTGACAAGCTCCACAATATTACTTATGCAAGAGGCGTTGTGGACGGTGTTCCCGGAACAAAACTCCAGAAGCCCGATCAGTCTCTGAATGAAAACGAGGTTTATATTGGCGGAGAAAAGTTTGTTTACAATCAGGGAAGCAAGTTCGGCACAGCAAGAGAGTTTTTGGGTTATAGCGTAGACTTCTATTTCAAGGAATATTCAAGCGGTGTCAAAGAAGCTGTTTATATCAGAAAATCTGACAAGAACGAAGAGCTTGTTCTGAGCAGCGATGATATTGAAGATTATTCAAACTTTGTTTACTCATATTGGGTTGGCAACAAGGAAAAGAAGGCGACAATAACCGACTCAACGGATGTAATTTTCAATGATGTTGCATACCCTGCATATACCGATGAAGATGCAATTCCGGATTACGGTACAGTTACACTTATCAGTAATGACGGCAAAAAGGGTTATGAAGTTGTAAAGATTGAGAACTATGAATTTTTCCTTGTGAACAATGTTGATCTCAACAGCAATATTTTCTATGATGTGAATGAAGGTGTGAAGCTTGACCTTTCAAAGGCTGATGACTTCAGAATTACCTGGGATGGCGATGAATGGCCCATTGACAGAATTATTTATGGAGATTTCCTCATTGTAAAGAGAACTTCTCCCGATTCGGGTTATTACTATGCAGAAATTGATGTCCGTAAGGATGCAAGACCCGTAACCAAGGTTGAGTCATTCAACTTTAATGATAATACGCTTAAGGGCGGTGGCTTGGAATACAAGCTTTGGTCAGGTATTGTCAATGACGAAGAGTCGAAGGCTGCTTTGGTAAACGGTGCTCTTGTTACACTCTACTTCAGCAAAGACGGTACGGTTGTCAGAGTTGAAAAAGGTACAGGCAGCAATGCAATTTATGGTTATTTGATTACTGTTGCAAATGACGGCATACTCAATGAAAACGTGATGTTCCGACTGGTTGATAATCAGGCAAAAGTGGATGTTTATGATATGGGCAAAACCATTAAAATTGACGGTTATTCATACAAAACATTTGACGAAATATCAAACATTCTTGCAAGTGCGGCTGCTTCGTATGAAACAGCCGAAGGAGAAGTGTTGAATCCCGACAATATGAATTCGCGTTTCTATAATCCGGATTTTCCGTATGCTCAGCCTGTTAAGTATGAGCTGACAGAGGCGGGAATCTTGAAGTCTCTTGATACTATTTTTGTGAACAGAGACGCTGCTGATGAAGAACAATTGTCGCTTGATGCTGTTGCAACTGTTGATTTGACGATGCGTAACCAGAACCATACGCTTTATAACGGCACACAAATGGTTGTAACAATCGGCAGTAGTACAACCAAGCTGCAGATTCCCTTCAAGGACAGGAATGATGAAGAAAATTATTCTGTTCTGACTTGGGGTGACGGAGAAATAATGGGCAAGGAACTTTCGTTCAATCTTGATGAAAGAATTTATATCCCAGAAGCTCATTATCATTTCGAAAGTACTTCAACTGCAGGAAATATCAAAGGCACTGTCCGCCCTGTTATCGTAAAGGAAAAGCTTATTGAACTTAATAACGAAGGGGACACGGTGTACACTCTTAAGTGTTATTCACAGAAAACCGAGGTTACATATACCATCAAAGAACAGGATGCCACAGATATTGAAACCGGTGATATGATCAGAGTAGAGCTTAATGAAGACAACTCAATCAAGGAAGGCAGAATTGAAAAGATTTTTGACGCATCAGAAGGCAAGTTTGTAAGCAATTCAAACCTTGGAGAAAATGGTAAGTTCTACAATCTTCGTCCTGAATACGGAAGCAACTCATTCAGACCTTATGTAATGGGCTACAAGGCACTTCTGGTTATGCCTCTCTACATAAAGGATGGCTTTATGAGAGTTACAACCGCTGTTCCATCTGACGGTGATGCATTCGATCCCAAGAATGAAGATTTGGCGGATAACCTGATGTTCAGCAATGCAATATTCTATAAGTATTCAGAGGTTCGAGGAACAGCTTCGGTTGAGCCTGCTTCTCAGGCGGATTTGATGCCATATTACATCAATTCTTCTGACCCAACAGAAATGGTTATGACACTTTACGCAAACGGTATAAACTATATTTATATTATTGACAAGGATTAGTTTTGCTAAAAGATTCTTCGCTTCGCTCAGAATGACAATGACGGCTACAAAGTAGTATTCGTATTGACCTGAGCGTAGGCGAAGGGTCTTGGAGAATAACTCACCTCACTCAGCCCACGGGTGGGATGAAGGATAGTCAGTGGGCAGAAAGGTATGGAAATTATGTTAAGAAAAATTACAGCTTTTCTTTGCACCATAGTTATGATTGTTTCTCTGTTTGCGGTTATGCCTGCATCGGCAGCTCGTGAAGCTTCTTGCTGGGATGTTTCGGCAACAAAATCAGGTCAGGCAACAATCGAAAACGGTGTACTTATTCTTGACGGTACCAACGGTGCAACTGCCGGTTGGAGATATACCGCAACATATTCATCTGATATAACTCTCAGCTTCTCTATGAAGATTGATGTTGCTCAGACACAGGGTGTTCAGTTCTGGAACGGCGAAACCCGTGCGGGATGGTATATCAGAGAAGACCGTATTTCAACTCATGGCGGAACAGGTGTATATTATCATTCAATTGGTACAGATTGGCATGATTACCGCATAGAGGTATCGGACAACGTACAGACAATCTACATTGACAACCAGAAGGTGGGAACATGTGATTGTCAGGTGAATTCAGGTCAGGCAAGTATTTACTTCTGGACTAACCCCGGTGGTAAGCTTGAAATCGGCTACTGGTCACTTCAGGCTCACGACGGGAAGCCTGTAAGACTGAAGACTGCATCATATGCAGGCGAATGGCTTCCCGGTGAGGACTATACTCCCGGTTTCACTCAGGACTGGAAGACAGATACAGGCAACTGGCATCTCACAGATCATCCTGCTATTGAATGGAACAAAGAAGAAGGCTATATTCGTTTTGATGGTTCAAAGGCAGTTGCAGGTGCTTATCTCCCGGTTCAGCACGCAGTGAACTTCACCGAGAATTTTGACTGGGATTGGAAGATGCGACTCAACCGCAATACCAATGGTTCAATCCAGATTAAGTTTGCAGGTGACGGTCTCAACTCTTACTTCTATGTAGAGAAAAAAGGCTTGATTAAAGGTGCAAGATATTGGGAAAGCCTGATTACAGGCAAGCCCGGTTCTCAGGGTATTGGTATTCCTATTTTCTTCGGTGATGAATTCGGAGAATGGCTTGATTTGGGTCTCCACCGCCGTGGCAATTATCTGACACTTTATCTCAACGGCGGTAAGGTTAAGACTTGGAGAACCTATACAGCTGTTGTTGACCCCGGTATCCTTGCTTGGTCTTTAGAGGGTGACGGTGTGGGCAACATGAGCAGTGACTGCTTCGATATCGGTGAGGTTTCATACAAGCCTTACTTCCCCACAGTTGATATGGTTAAGCCCTACTACCGTTCAGAATACGCTCAGGGTACAGACGTTGAACTTCAGGCAACAGCGTCAAGTGCAACAGACTATATTGACTACTACGTTGATGACGTGAAGGTTGGACGTGGCTACGCTCCCAACTACACATACGTTCTCAAGAATGTTCAGGTTGGTACATACAACATCAGTGCAGGTGTTGGCGATGAACGCTCGGTTGCAAATGTTATGACGGTTAAGCCCGCATTTGACACAGAGCTTCAGCTTTCAACAGAAGAAATCCCTTACGGCGGAACAGTTGAAGCAAGTCTCTGGACTGATGCTCTTGCGGAAGATGTTGACGCAGCAAGGGCTGACTATTATGTGGACGGTAAGCTTGTTGCGACAGCAACAGAAAAGCCCTTCAAGGTAACTCTCAAGGATTTGAAGGTTGGAACATCTTCTGTTTATGCAAAGGTTACAAACAAGAAGGATGCAATTCTCACAACCGAAACAAAGACAATTGATGTTTATTCCGACGGTAAAGGTGACATCACCTTTGGCAGAGAATATGACATCACATATAAGTATAATGGTGGAAGCGGCAAGGTTGAAGCAGAAGATGGCTACTTCAAGCTCTCTGTTGAAAATGCAGGCAATGTTCTGAAATATCTGGACGAAGA
The DNA here is from genome assembly GCA_045579055.1 of Clostridia bacterium. Lineage (GTDB taxonomy): Bacteria > Bacillota > Clostridia > Monoglobales > Monoglobaceae > SIG440. The sequence goes on along the minus strand of JAZNLK010000174.1, from coordinate 4,390 downwards.
CGGTCAGGTTAAGGAATATGCAATGACTCAGTACAAGGAATCTGTTACAGGTCTTGGCGACTACCGCATCATCACAACTGCAGGTTATGCAGAGGTTTACTACAACGGACATATTCTTCATTCATTCTATATGCCCAGAACCGAGAATAAGAACAAGCTTTCATATTCAGGTGTAGAAAACTTTAAGATTACAGGCAGAGGCAGCAAATACACAGTATTCAAAGATACCTGGAAGGGTGATGCTGAATACACAACAGATGCAATCAACATTGGTCAGTTCTCAGCTCTTGAATTTGATAAGACAGACCTTTCTGACGAAGTGATTGAATACTATGACGGAAGATACCAGATGCACATCGAATTCAAGGATGGCAAGGTATACACCTATGACCAGGGTAAAACCGGTGCTGACATCAAGAGAGAATTCCTTCTTGAAAACCCTGCGGCAGTGGGTTACTATCGTGTGAACGTGACCGAAGGTGTTTGCCAGCTCTGGTGCGACAACAAGCTCATCGGCGGCTGGGCAGGTCCCAGATACGCTCACAAGGCTCAGATCATCAGAAAGATGACCAATCCTTCAGCTTCAACATTTGTTGCGGTGAAGACTGTTGACGATATCTACTATCATAGCGAAGATTTCAGCGGCGACAAGGAATTGATAGCGGCTGACTACTGGATTTCTGATGGTGACGTAAAAATGGAAATCAACAAGGACGAAGAACTTGGCAAGTATCATGCAACTGTTTCATCAGGCACAGAAGGCAGATACTACCTCAATGCGTACACCAAGGACGTTGAATTCAGTGCAAAGGTTAAGGTTGACAGCGGAAAAGACTTCTATATGATGACCAGAATGTATCCCATCTATTATGATACAAAGCTTGGTTATGATTTTGAAAAGGGTCAGTATTATGCTGAATATGAAGTTATCGGCGGCAACGCAAAAGCTTCAATCGGCAAAGAAAGAGTTACATTCCCCGGTGAATTTACAACGGGCGTTTGGCACGATATTGAAGTTACAAACAACGAAACACACCTTGTTATGAAGGTTGACGGCAAGACCGTAATCGTCACTCAGGATTTGTGGCTTGTTCAGTCAGGTAATGTTGGTTTTGGTATCGTTGGCGGTACTGTGAACTTCACAGATTTTAGTTATGCAGGTCGCGGTAAGCCCGGCACAGGTGTTTATACTGTAATCAACAACGAAGGCTATGGCTACAACGATTTCTTCTATCGTTCTGACGGCAGCGTTGTTGCACCATCAAGCCGTACGGGTGGTGCTGCATGGAGAATTACCAGAGACGGCGGTAAGACTTGGGAAGCTCCGGTTGCACATGCACATGGTGGCAAGACAAACGTGCTTAATATGGCAGACGGAAGACTTGCGTATATTGATGCTGCACAGCTTCAGCCTCACGTAAGCTTCTCTGAAGATAATGGTGAAACATGGGGAGGTACGATGGATATTCCCGTGAACCACTACACCACATATCTGGTTATCCAGAACAGCTTCTCTAATGTGGCAAAGAACGGCAGACTCCTTCTCACAACAGACGAATGTACATCAGAAACATCAGGTAAGGTTGGTGTTTGGTGGTCGGACGACAACGGTGCAACCTGGACAGAATCCGACACATTTTTTGAAGAAACTGTCAATGGCGTAAATATGCAGGAAGCATCACTTGTTGATATGCCCGAAGAAGACCATTACAGAATCTTCTTCCGTACAGACCGTAGCTTTGTTTACTATGCAGATTCTTATGACGGCCTCAAGACCTTTGACCAAATGAAGACAATGCCTTCACCCTTCAAGGCTCCTGTTTGTACCTTCAAGGTACGTCGTGACGTTTACGAAGATCAGACATACTACGCACTGTGGACATACGACACAGAAAACAGCTGGGATAACCGTTACGGCTGCCCCAGAAACCGTGTTGCTCTTGCAGTTTCACGTGACGGTATGAAGACTTGGGAATTTGCTCAGTCGGTATTTGATATCGGTGACTACCCCATCGGTCTTGTTCGTAACTACACACTTGAAATCATTGAAGACACAATCTATATCTCAATGAATGGTCAGTCAAATGAAGGCTTCATTATGACAATCGACAAGAACAAGCTCAAGACTGTTAAGAGATTTGAAGAAGTTCACGAAAGAACCTTCCTTGGTACAGTTTCTGACGAAGAATCTTACGCACTCAGCGTAATTCCCAACCAGACAGGTCAGGCTTGGATTCTTGGTAACTACGAAACAGTTGAAGTGGCTGACGGCAAGTTTGTCAAGGCTGAAGCTTTGGCGAAGGCTGCAGCTTCAACAATCGAAATCAGTGGCAACACAGCAACAATGAAGATTGGTGACGGTTATGTTAAATTCACAGAAGGTTCAAGTAGCTATGATGTGAACGGAACTGTTACAGATTTCGGCAGTGTTTGCATGAAGAACGGCTTCATTGATATCAATGCCTGGGCAAAAGCCTTTGGTAAGACAATGACCGAAAACAAGGCAGGCAACGGATGGGTTGTTTGGTGTAACGAAGTGTATACCGACTACTACCGTCAGCAGCTTGAAGGCTTGATTTAATTCATTGAATAAACAGCATAAAACACCCCACAGTTTTCAAACTGTGGGGTGTTTCGCATTGTAGAAAGGTTTTGTAATTTTATACATTGTATGAGGGGTTTCGTTTGGTATAATAACAAAACATTACAAAAGAAGGGGTCTTTTCAAACAATGGTGGATAAATTGTTATGAAATCAGTCCGTCGTGAGCAATCCGCTTCCACTGACGGGAATTGCTTTGCCGAGGAATGTTGGCTTTGGTTTGAAGATGCAAGTTATAAAATCCTTGAATCGGGCGGCAAATTCACGCAGGTCGCGATAATTCTGACCAACGTATTGCCGATAATCGCTGTCGATTCCATATGCATCAAGACCAAGGCTGTTGGCAATATATACTGCACGGTACAAATGGTATTTCTGGGTTACAACAATTATTCTTTTGGCACAAAATATGTCCCGTGCACGGTACATACTCTCGTAGGTGGAGAAGCCGGCATGATCCATAAAGATATCTTCTGCTGGAACACCTTGCTTCAAGGCGTAATCACGCATTACATTAACTTCGTCATATTCAACCTGACCGTGGTCGCCGCTCATAAGTATCTTGGGGGCAACACCTGCTTTGTAAAGGGCTACGCCGCGTTTGAGCCTGTCCTCAAGCATCGGGGTCGGAGTTCCGTCGGGACGAACTCCGCAACCAAGAACAAGGATGCAATCGTATTTTGCATCGTCAGGGAGGGTGTCGGCTGTGTATATGTGGTCATTTGCTGAGCTTTTGACGTGTGTATTTATTATAAATGCTGAAATAATCACAAGGATTCCAAGAACCAACATTACAAAAAAGATGCGAATTAAATATGTTTTTACAGTTTTTTTCTTCATAGTGGAACACCTCATACATTAAGCATATCACATATAATTTATATTTTCAAGTTTATTTTTGGAATACACGGTAAATACTAAAAATAAAAAAGTTTGAAAGGTTGATGTATATGTTTAAGCACGAAAAGTTATTATTTCATCCTGTATCGGTTGAAAAACCAAATCCACAATATGCGGCACTTCTTCAGGAACAGCTGGGCGGTGCAAACGGTGAGCTTAAAGCTGCAATGCAGTATATGTCCCAGAGCTTCCGTATAAAAGACCCTGAAATCAAGGATTTATTTTTGGACATTGCGGCAGAGGAGCTTGGACACATGGAAATGGTTGCTCAGACCATCAATCTTCTCAATGGCCATGATGTTGATGTGGCGGCAGTTCCTGCAGGTGAAATTCAGTCTCATGTGCTTCTTGGTTTGAATCCGGGGCTTATCAATGCATCGGGATATTCATGGACAGGTGATTATGTGACCGTAACAGGAGATTTGTGCGCAGATTTGCTTTCGAATATAGCGTCGGAGCAAAGAGCAAAGGTGGTTTATGAGTATCTTTATCGGCAGATTGAGGACAAGCAGGTGAGAGAAACAATAGATTTTCTGTTGAACCGTGAAGAGGCGCACAATCAGATGTTCCGTGATGCCTTCAACAAGGTTCAGAACACCGGCTCTAACCGTGATTTCGGAACAACAAAGGCGGCAAGAATGTATTTCAGTATGTCAGAACCGTCAAAAACTGATGAAAAAGAGTTTGAGGTTGATACCGAAAAAGTTTCTTTCAAAGAATAGTTATAATTTAAAGCACCATACGGTGCTTTCAGACTGTCGAAAAACTTGCTCTACCGCAAGAAATTCAATAAAAAATGATGTATGGTATGGATTAAGTCATACCAAAAAAATGTAAAATACTAAAGTTTTAATGACGGGGCTTCATCGAGAAACCCCGTCATTACTTG